>JAGOBX010000084.1 GCA_017999075.1 Candidatus Babelota bacterium
ATATTATAGGTTCTAATAATCAATAAAAAAATTAATTGGAGGTTTGAAAAAAATGGCTAACGCAAAAAGTAAACCCGCTAAATTTGTCTATTTTTTTGGCGGCGGCAAAGCTGAAGGCGATGGATCTATGAAAGAAACTCTGGGAGGTAAAGGTTCAGGATTGGCTGAAATGGTTAAAATAGGTTTACCTGTTCCCGGCGGTTTTACAATAACTGTAGATACTTGCGCCGAATATTACAAACTCGGCCGTAAATTTCCGGCCAATTTAGAAAAAGAAATTAAAGAAAATCTTGCTAAACTTGAAAAATTGACTAAAAAAAAATTGGGAGATCCTAAAGATCCTCTTCTTGTATCGGTCAGGTCAGGCGCGGCGCGTTCAATGCCCGGTATGATGGAAACAATACTTAATCTGGGATTGAATGATAAATCTGTTGAAGGTTTAGCCCAAAAAACAAATAATCCCCGTTTTGCTTATGACGGGTACAGAAGATTCATTCAGATGTATTCAACAACAGCAATGGGATTATCTAAAGAACCAATGGAAGAAATGCTTCATGAAATGAAAAAAAAACTTGGTGTTAAAACAGATCCTGAAATTCCTGCCGAAAATTTAAAAGAATTATGCGAACAGTTTAAAAATTTTTATAAAAAAAATATGAATGGAAAAGATTTTCCTCAGGATCCTCTTGAACAATTATGGGGAGCTGTAAAAGCAGTGTTCGGTTCTTGGGAAGCAGAAAAAGCAGTAACTTACAGACGCGTTGAAAAAATTACAGACTTAAAAGGAACCGCTGTAAATGTTCAGCAGATGGTCTTTGGAAATAAAGGAGACAATTCCGGCACAGGAGTTTGTTTTACACGCGATCCTAACGATGGAAAAAATGAATTCTACGGCGATTATTTAGTTAATGCTCAGGGGGAAGATGTTGTTGCAGGAATAAGAACTCCTATGAAACTTTCTGAACTTCACAAAAGATTGCCAAAAATTTACAATCAATTAAGCGCAGTGCGCGCAATTCTTGAAACTCATTATAAAGAAATGCAGGATCTTGAATTTACTGTTGAAGAAGAAAAATTATATATGCTGCAATGTAGAACAGGCAAACGGACTCCTGCTGCCGCATTTCAAATTGCTGTGGATCAGGCTACTCTTCCTCTATTATCAAAAAAAGAAGCTGATAATTTGGTTAAAGCAGGATATCTTCCGAAAAGTTACGCTGAAAGAGCTGTAAAACCTGTTTTGTCTAAAGAAGAAGCAGTTTTAAGAATTACTGATCAGGATATAGAAAGATTATTCTATCCTGTTATTGATACGTCAAAAATAAAAATCGATCAATTGAAATCCTTAAAATTAGTTTCAGGAATTAATGCTGTTCCAGGAGCAGCTTCAGGTCAGATAGTGTTTAACGCTGCAGAAGCGGAAGAATGGGCAGCAAAAGGCAAAAAAGTTATTCTTGTACGTAAAGAAACAAGCCCGGAAGATGTAGGCGGTATGCATGCGTCACAGGGTATATTAACTGCTACTGGCGGTAAAACAAGCCATGCTGCTGTTGTTGCTCGCGGTTGGGGAAAATGCTGTATAGTCGGATGCGAAGCTTTGAATGTTGATTCTGAAAAAAAACAAATGACTGTAGGAAATAAAGTTTTAAAACAAGGGGATTTTATCACATTAAATGGTTCTGACGGAGATGTGTTTGTAGGAGAACTTCCTTTAAAAAAACCTGAACTTCCAAAAGCGTACTATACCCTTATGGGATGGGCAGACAAATTCAGAGTTATTAAAGTAAGAACTAATGCAGATACTCCTTATGATTCTGAAAATGCTATAAAAATGGGCGCTGAAGGAATTGGATTATGCAGAACTGAACATATGTTTTTTGATACTGAAGAACGCAGATTGGCGATTCAGGAAATGATAGTTGCAGAAACTCTTGAAACCCGTAAAAAAGCTTTGGCAAAACTTCTGCCAATTCAAAGAGCAGATTTTGAAGGAATTTTTAAAGCTATGAACGGAAAACCTGTTACTATAAGATTAATTGATCCGCCGCTTCATGAATTTACTCCTAAAGACGATGCCGGAGTAAAAAAATTGTCTTCTATTACCGGAAAATCATCTGACTCAATCAAACACCGTTGTGAACAATTACACGAATCAAATCCTATGCTTGGCCATCGTGGATGCAGATTGTGCATAACCTATCCTGAAATTCTTGAAATGCAGGTAACCGCTATAATAGAAGCCGCGATTTCATGTGCAAAAAAAGGAATTAAAGTTCTTCCTGAAATAATGATTCCCTTAACTATTGATAAAAAAGAATTTTCAATACTTGCTGCGCAGGCAAGAAAAATCGCGAACGATTTGATTAAAAAATCAAAATCAAAAGTTTCATATATGGTTGGAACAATGATAGAAATTCCGCGGGCAGCTTTGCTTGCTAATGAAATTGCTGAAGATGCTGAATTCTTCAGTTTTGGAACTAACGATTTAACTCAAATGACTCTTGGATTATCACGCGATGATGCTGGAAGATTTTTACCTGATTATGTACGCAATGAAAAAGAAGGTGGATACGGCATTTTTAAAGATGATCCATTCCAGTCTTTAGACCAGTCCGGAGTTGGACAACTTGTAAAACTTGGTATTGAACGAGGCAGATCAACTTCTCCTAATTTGAAAGTAGGTATTTGCGGCGAACATGGTGGAGAAGCAAAATCAGTTGAATTTTGTTGTAAAGTCGGTATGAACTATGTAAGTTGTTCTCCTTATAGAGTTCCTATAGCAAGACTTGCTGCTGCGCAGTTTGCAATAAAAAATTGTAACTGCTGCTGTGGAGGAAATAAATCTAAAGCAAAAAAAAAATAAAATATACTTTCTAAACCTGAAAAATTGTTAGTCCATTTTTCCAGGTTTAACTATTTTTTTAAACCCCCGGTTAACTATAAAAAAATATATATTATATAGTTATCGGGGGTTTTTTATAAAAAAATAATTTTATTTTCTTATAAAATCTTTAAAATTTATTTCAAACAATTTTAAATCAATTCCTAATATTCTCTTTAAAGATTTTTCAAATGATTCGCCAGAATTCATATTATCAAGAATTTTAACTATCGAATAATCACTGCCAAGTTTAGTTATATAATATGCTGCGGCAAATGACTGCATATAAGCCTGAGTAACTTGTTTTTCAGTTTTTAAAATATTCCATGACTGATCCAATGAATTAAATGGAATCCATTCATATGAATCAACTGTATCCTTTAAATAATTTCTAATATTATTATTCCATTTTATTGATGGCTCAAATAATTGAGCAAAACCTTCATTTACCCAAACAGGAAGTTTATTCCCCACCCTTTCAAAAATTAACGCGTGGGTATATTCATGGTATAATAAATTTTTTAAATTTATTTTATCCCCTGTTGTAATATCACTTTCTCTAACTCTTATTTTCCCGTCATATAAACCTGCTGACCATTCAACACCTGTAACATTTTTATATTTTTCTTCAGTATAAATAATAACAGACAATTTTTTTTTAGAATAAAATCCTATTTTATTTTTTAATGAAGAATATGCTTCGTTTAAAATATTTAATACACTCCATGCAAGTTCAGTTTTTTCATAACCTTCATATTTAACTGTAAAATGTGAATATTTAGATTTCTTATAATTTTTTTCATTTTTAAAATCATTTTCTGCTTTTTTTAATTTTATCAATGCAGTATCATTTTCAGGATTTATTTTTACTGATAAAGTATAATATTTAATGGCATTATTCAAATCTTCATCCTCATAATAATATGCATCTCCCAGAAGTTCCATTGTTAAATCCGAATCAGGATGCCTTTTTAATAATTTCAGAAATATTTTTTTTCTATCGTCTGAAGAAAGTGATAATCCGTATCTTAATTTGACATTCAATTCAGTTTCTTTTATTTCTTGGTTTAACGGAGACAAACTTAAGGCTATTTCAATTTTTTTCGCAGCTTCTTTGAATTTATTTTTTTCTAATAAATGAATGGCATTCTCCTTATAAATTAAAGCTATATTGTCTTTTGTTTCTTCATTGCTGTATATAGAATATGCTTTTTTCGCCCATTTCAATGCATCGGAAAATTTGGTTTTAGAGCATAAAACATTAGATAATTTAATATAGGCTTTTGCTAAAGACTTTTTATATTTTATTTTTTCAGGATTTAAAAAAACAGCTTGTTCAAAATAAGTTATAGCTTGTTCAGTTTTGCCTTTCTTTAAAAATTGTCTGCCTTTTTGGAAATATTCGAACGACTTGTCACTCGTTATGCTTATAGATTGTGAATATGTATAACATGGAAAAATATACTGGCCTATTATAAAAAAATAAATAAATAAGAAATTTTTTATCATATATCATATTAATTTTTTTATAATCATATCTGTTTTTCTATTCATTTCCCTTAATTTTTCAGGCGTTTCATGAGTCATTCCAGTCAAATGAAGCAAACCGTGAATAAACATTCTGAAAAATTCATTCTTAAATCCGGTATTATACTGCTTTGATTGAATTTGAATTCTATCCAGTGAAATAACTATTTCCCCAAGCATATTCTTCTTTGTTTCAGGATTAAATTCATTTAGTTGAAACGATAAAACATCTGTTGGTTCTTCTTTACTTCTATAACAATGATTCAACTTTGAAATATATCTATCCGAACACAGAATCAGATTTATCTCACAATTATTAATTTCTAAAATCGCGGTAATAAAATAATATGCATTTTTTAAATCTTTATTTTTTAGATCAAATTCAACGTGACGATATTTATGAATAATGTTTATGATATTATCTGACTGAGCGCTGCTATTCATTTTTTTTCTTTGATAATTCTTCATTATCTTTAATCTCTTTTTCATCCGGGTATTCAATCCTTGTATGATACATAGTCGTCAATATTTTTATAAAAGTTTCTGAAATAACCTTTATTTCTTTCAAAGTCAGTTCGCTGTTATCCAAATCCCCGTCATTTATTTTCTTTTTTATGGCATTGTTTACCATATCAGAAATTCTGGCAGGAGTAGGATTTTTCAAAGTTCTTGTCATTGCTTCAATAGTATCAGCCATTGATAAAATGGCCGATTCTTTAAAGTTAGGAGTAGGACCAGGATACCTGTAATCGCTTTCACTAACAGGTTCACCTGATTTCAAAGCAGAATTATAAAAATATATCATCAAAGACTTTCCGTGATGCTGCTGAATCATATCTTTAATAGATTTGGGTAATTTCCATTTATCTGCAAGTTCAAGACCCTGTTTAACATGAGCTTTCAAAACAGAGTTACTTAAACTTGGTTTAATATAGTTATGTGGGTTTTCCATATAATTCTGATTTTCAATAAAATAATTAGGCTTAACCATCTTCCCTATATCATGATAATAAGCTCCGACTCTGGCAAGAAGCGGATTAGCTCCTATAGCCTGCGCAGCTGATTCCGACAGATTTGCAAGAGTTAAACTATGCTGATATGTCCCCGGCGCTTTTGTTGCAAGCTCTTTCAGCAAAGGATGACTTATATCAGCAAGTTCCATTAGTCTGTAATCAGTCGTCAAATTAAATAAACTTTCAAAAATAGGCATAAAACCCGTTACAAAACTTGGTGTAAGCAAAAGTCCCTTTACAAAAATTATTATATAAGCAACAAAAGAAATATCCAAATGAGTATTAAATATATGAGAATACAATTTTTCGGTAATAAATAAAAACACTATATTCGACACTGAAATAAAAAAACCTGATTTTAAAAGATTTGTCCTGCGCTTTGCCTGTGACATAAAAAAAACACCGGTCATACTACTGAAAAATATAGTAAATCCAAGCAGAAAAGAGTATCCTGAATCTGAAAATAATGTATTAACCGAATATACTGAATATACAAGAGAAGATATGAACGCAGTCAATAACGCTACTATTATCCCTGTTCTATTAAAAAGCATCATTACTGATAATATAGCTGATGATTCAATTGGTATTAAAAATATATACGTGAATAATTTATCTGCAAATAACGATGAATTAATAAGCACTAAATAAATTTTCAACAAAAAAGCTGGAATAATAAGCAGAATAAAAAATACTGTATAATTACTGATATTTCTTTTGAAATTAGAAATAAAAAAATGAAAATAATAATTACTGAAAATAAATAAAACTATAAAAGTAAAAAATAACAGAATCACTAAATATATATCTGTATTCCATTTATAAGTGCTTATATTTTTTAATATCTCGACTTTATCTTTAGTTATAAGTTCACCCTTCTTTATAAGAGTTTCTCCTTTCAATACTTTACGTTTTGCCGGAGTTATTGAACGGATTATTTTATTATATTCATCAAGCATCGCAACATTGTCAATTACTATATTAGGTCTTACAAAGTTAGTTAAAACTAAAATTAAATTTTCCGCATAATTGTTATCGATATTTGAATTTAATTTTATAAACTTTGATAATCCATCTTCCCCTATAATTATGTTATTCTGATAATTTTTCAAACTATCCCCTGATTTCTCAATTGAATGAATAACATTATTTCTTTTAGAAATTACTGATATCCCGTTTTTATATTCTTTTTCGTCAAATTGGATTTCTTTGTATCCGATATCAAATATTTTTCTTATAAGTCTGTTTGATTCTTTTATAAAATCAAACTTGTCTTTAATCTTATCTGATACATTTAATTTTATTAAAATAGTATCATCAACAATCGGAGCAACATCTTCCATCTTATATATGACTTTCATGTCTTTATATATATCTGCTTGCTGTTTTTGAAGTGAAAGATTGTCAGATATCTCAAAATTTTTCGGAGAAACTATATCCGAAGCTGCTGTTATACCTTCAATTATTTGTTGACTTTTATATATTTTTGGAGAACATATTAAAGTCAATATCACTATTGAAACAAAATATATTATAAATTTAATAAACCTTGATTTACCGTCTTCGTTATTAAAAAATGACATTCATTTATCCCAATTTTATTTCAAAAAATTAAATTAATTAAAAAATACTATCTCGATTTTTTTAATTATTTATTATATTTGCCGAAGAATCATTTGTCAAGATTAAGTTAAATTTCAGGGGTTATTGTGCATTTAAATATTTTCTGTTTTTTTATTGTAATTTGAAGGATTTATTGATAAAATATATATTTATAACTTGAATTAAAAATATTTCAACTCATTATTTTTGATTGATTTGCAAAAATATATCTTAAAATTTTTTTACTTAATTGGTAATCGGAAATGCCTGAAATACTGGATCATTATTTTGAATTGGAGAATGTGGGTAAAATAAAACTTACTTTTCATGAAAATCAAAATAAACTAAAATTAAAAAGAATTTATCTCCCGGGATCTTTTAAATATATAGAATCATATTATAATAATTTCCACACATATACAACAAATAAAATCAAACAAAATTCCGGAAAACAAACAATTAATATTATAAAAAAATATATAATTTATGCAAATGCAGGGATTAATCAAAAAATAAATTTTACACTATTTGATTTTTCAGGATTAACAGATTTCCAAAAAAAAATCCTGTTCACATTGTTTAAAAAAATTAAAAGAGGGGATACCGTATCCTACAAAAAATTAGGAGACATAGCAGGATTTAAAAATACGGCAAGAGCAGTAGGAAACTCTATGGCTAAAAATCCATTTCCAATAATTTTTCCATGTCATAGAGTTATATGCTCTAATGGTACAATTGGTAATTTTCAAGGAAATCAATTTTTAAAAAATATTTTGTTGAATATAGAAAAAAATATTTACCGGAAAAAAAATTAAACAAATGATTTTTTTTAATTACTGGATATAATGTTATTATTTTAAAGCATATTTTTTTAATTTTGGTGCACTTAAAACTCAAAGAAAACTAATTTAACTCGATTTCTTTTACTTTTTTCTGCCATTCTATAAAACGTTCTTTTTCTTCCTTTTTTAATCTTATTTCATTTATATCTGATTCAGAATATGGTGGATAAACAGGTATTCTCAAATTTATCGAAGCTATAAAAGATGATCCTCCTTTGTATTCAAAACCAGATTCATCTCTATATCCTTTTGTCGTGATATAAGTCAAAGCAAGGGTCGGAACAAATTTTTTTATTCTGAAATTTACAATTAAAGGATTCTGTTCTGAATCAAAAGGTTTCAAAATTTCAAAATACATTCTGAACTTATTCAAATTCAAATCTATTCCGGTAAATAAAATATTAGCATCAGAAGGATAATAATACGGTGCTATGTTGCTTAACATTTTAGAATAATCTCCAAAAATATAACCGCAAACTATTCGCGTATTGTCATTTATTATGGTTTTACCTAAACTTGCATATACTCCATAAGCAGTTGAAGGTCTTGTAATATCTTTATAATTAAGTTCTGCATTTATTTTATTGCCCAAATCTATTGCAAGCGAATATAATGCTCCAACAGACAAAACTGGAAGTTTTGGTTTTTCCTGATTTATCGTATATTTTCCTGTTACTGACACCAAAGACATTAAAATAGGGTTAGTGTATTCCTGTTTGTCAGATCCTTTCCTTGTACCGGTTATTTCTCCGATAACATTAAACAAACTAAAATCAGCACTTAATCCTTTAGTTTTATCTTGCTTATACGGAGTCGGCATTAGTATAATCGCAGTAATATTGTTATCAAGTTCATTTTCTTTTTCACCGAGTTTGTCTGCATCTATCATAGAAACAGAGGAACTCGCGGCAAGTCCAAAACTATCTTCTGAATACATAATAATAAAAATTGATAGAATTGTTATTATTACAAAAATTTTATTCATTTATTTAAATCTTCCTGTTTTTTTCCAAAAATCATTCTGCCGGCTGAAGTTTGAATAGCGCTTGTAACAATTGCCTTAACAATCTGGTTTATTTGACGGTTCGCATTATCAATAACCACCATAGTTCCATCATTAAGATACCCTATACCCTGATTGTGCTCCTTTCCTTCTTTAATTATAAGTATTTCAATCTGCTCTCCAGGAAGCATAACAGGTTTTAAAGCATTAGCCAAATCATTAATGTTTAACACTTGAATTGATTGAAGTTCAGCTACTTTATTTAAATTATAATCATTGGTAACAAGCGGAGAATGAAATTCTTTTGCCAAAGCTATAAGTTTTTCATCTGTTTCAATTATTTCAGGATAATCTATATTTACAATCTTTAATTTTATTTTAGGATTCGATTGGATTTTGTTTAAAATGTCAAGTCCCCGCCTTCCCCTGTTTCGTTTCAAATTATCATGCGAATCTGATATCGTCTGAAGTTCTTTTAAAATAAATTTAGGAATAACTATGATTCCATCAATAAAGTTTAGGTTCAAAATATCTACGATTCTTCCGTCTATTATAACGCTTGTATCAAGTATTTTAAAAATTTCAGACGACTTTTCATTATGTAATGAAGTATTTTTTATTAAAAAATAATATCTGAAAAATAACCAGATTATAAAAATAGCTGATACTATTCCTGTAACAGCATAAAATTTATTCCGCAATATGTTTAAAGAAGAATGCAGAAAAATTGTTCTATGAAAAAATAATACCTGTCCGAAATATATTATCAATATGCTTAATAATATTAATGATACAAGTTTAACTGCATCTTCAACTTTCAGGCATGTGATAAAATTTATTATAAAAACTAATAATACAGTAAATATTGCTGAAAAAAGAATTACATATGGATTATATAGTATAATTCCTAAAATTATATTAACTGCCAGTAAAACAATATAAAAAAATATATCAGTTTTCTTCAACTTCTTCCTCTATATTTTCTTCTACAAGTCCAAGAAATTCTATGTCTTTTTCCGTTAAACTGAAATTTTTCTTCAAAACTTTCTCAAGCTGTTTTTCTGATTCCTTATAATCAATATCTTTTATCAAAGCTAGTTCTCCGCAAATAAGCGATTTAAAATTCAAATATAATTTTTTTTCGTTTGCATTTAATTGTCCATGCGCTCTCCGCCTGTAAATAAGTTTGCTCATCCATTCTGCGCATTTTACTATATTAGATGATTTGATTATAGAATTCAAATCATTGATTATTTTTGCCATATCTTCTTCATCCATTTTTATAGGATCTTTTTTCAATATGTTTAATGCTTTACTTAATTGTTTATCTGAAGATATATTCCTTATTCCATTTGATTCAATCATGTCTATAGGAATCAATAGTTCCATATTTGAATGAATCAATTGAATTTTAATAAATTCCTGATTTACTTTATCGATTTTTTCCTTGCATATTTCTACTACAGTTCCTGCGCCGTATAACGGACATACTATTTTATTCCCTGCTTTATACATATTAAAAACTCTCCTTAAAAATATTGAAATT
>JAGOBX010000085.1 GCA_017999075.1 Candidatus Babelota bacterium
TGGGACCACTGTGGGATATTTATTAAACATACTTGATTGGAATTATATTCAGGAAAGATTAAACGCCCTGCAGGCTACTTATAAAACAGAAGGACTTGAAAGCGGATATGGTTATATAATCAGCGGGGATTATAACACTTTAATAGCTCATCCGGATAAATCGTTATATGAAAAAACTCTTGAATCTATTGGACTTGGAAATCTCCATAATTTTATAAAAACAAGCGCTGAAGGAATGGAATTGAATTATGAGTTCAAAAATAAAAATAAGACGATTGTATTTTATAAAAGCAAAGGTATAAACCAGGATTATAATTTTAATTGGATTTTTTTAATTGGCGCTAATAATGACGAAATATATTCTAAAGCGTCTTATTACAAAATAGTGATATTTTCTTCTATAGTTGTTATTATGATAATAATTTTTATTATAAGTCTTATTTATGCCCAGAAATTTTCAAATCAAATTAATATTGCAGTCGATAAATTAAAACGTATATCAGCCGGCGATTTAAACCAGCAGCCGATATCAGTAACTTCTGACGATGAAATAGGAGAATTCGGAAACAGCTTTAATTTGATGCTTAATTCATTGAAGAAACTTACTTCTCAAGCTACGTCAATATCTAACGATGATTTAAATAATCCTGTTTTAAATGAAAAAATTCCCGGAGATTTAGGTCAATCTTTTCATATAATGGTTAATAAGTTAAAAGAATTTGCTCAAATATCAAATTTAATAAGTCAGGACAAATTATTTCATAATGAAATTGACAATTTTGTTAAAAATATCAAATCGAAAGATGGTCATGCGGCAGGAGTATTGACCCAGGCGTACTTGAATATGATAGTAATACTCCGAGGCCTTGCTAAACAGGCAGAGCTGATTGCTAACGATGATTTGTATAACCCGGAATTGAATAATGCTATAAGCAATGGAGATTTAGGATCGGCATTTATGAAAATGAGAGATAATCTAATGGATCTTTCAAATCAAATCGGACTTATAGCTGCAGATGATATTAATAATGAATATTTAGATAAAGTAATAACAACAGGAGTTATAGGCAATTCAATTTTAATATTAAAAGAAAATCTTCAGAATTTAGCCCGGCAGCTTGAATCTATAGCTAACGATAATATATATAACGAGGAACTGAATAAAATTTCTTCGAACGGGACGATAGGCCAGAATATAGCCCGTATGCGAGATATGCTGCGCGGAATAGCTACTCAGGCTGAACTTCTTGCAAAAGACGATTTATATAATGAAAAGTTAAATGAGTCAGTATCAATGGGAGATTTCGGGAAACAGTTTATTTATATACGGGATATTTTTAGAATGCTTGCGCGTCAGGCTGAACTTATAGCAGATGATGATTTAATGAATGAAGAATTGGAAGTTTCTATTACAAACGGAGTTATGGGAAGCGCTTTCATCAAGATGCGAGATAATCTCAGAAGACTTTTGAGTCAGGCAAAACTTATAGCGCAAGGGAATTTGCAGCATAGGGAATTGCAGCGTAAATCAGGTGAAAAAGCAGGTGTTCTTCAAAACGAATTTTATTCTATGGTTGATAATTTAAAAAGCCTTGTCGGCCAAATAAAATTTGTGTCAGTTAAAATAAAAGAAATCTCATCGGAAAATTTAAATGCTTTCAGTGAAATGTCTTCTGCGTCAAAAATTCAAAATGAGAAAATAAGCGATACCACTGCAGCTATAACCGAAATGAGCGCTTCTGTGCAGGAAATTTCTCAAAGTTCACAGAGCGCTGATTCAATGGCGCTTGATGCAAAGAAAGCTGCAAATAAAGGTTCTGTTGCAGTAAAAGAAACCATAGACGGATTAGTTGCTATTACCAGAAATATTAAAGCTGCAGCAGGTATGACGAAAAAACTTGGAGAAAAAAGTATAGAAATCGGAAAAATTGTAAAAACTATAACAGAAATAAGCGAACAGACGAATTTGCTTGCGTTGAATGCTGCTATTGAAGCTGCGCGCGCCGGAGAACACGGGAAAGGTTTTGCAGTAGTAGCAGATGAAGTTCGCCAGCTTGCTGAACGCAGCAGAATCAGCGCTACTGAAATAAGCGCAATAATAGAAAAAATACAGGGTGAAATGGAACTTACGATAAATACTATGGAAAAAGCAAGCCAATCAGTTTCCGAAGGAATGGTAATCGCGGATACCTTAAAAACTTCTTTTGTCAATATCGAAGATAATGTTACAAATACAAATAAAAATATTGGAGAAATCGCTGATGCTCTCGGCCAACAGGCTAAAGTTTGCGATAGTCTTGTTATGGCTACAGAATCAATAACACATCAGGTAAAAGAAATTGAGTCTAAAACAGGGCATATACTGCTTCAAATCGAAACACTGAAAAACACTTCAGATGATCTTGAATCTCAAATAACAAAATTTCAAATTTAGTTTTACGGAGATGCAGATTTATGGTTATTGAAATGACTAAAGAAAAAGATAAGTATAAAGAAAAAATCAGAGAAGAAGATTTGTTTAATATGCAGAATAAATCGCAGTTCGTTTGTTTTGAACTGAATTCTCAGGAGTTTGGATTAAAAGTCGAAAATGTCGTTGAAGTTATACCTGTTCCGGAAGTTACCTCCGTAGTTCACACTCCTGAATTTATCAGGGGCGTTATAAATTTGCGCGGCGAAATAATAGTTATTATAGATTTGAAAATATTTTTTTCGCTGCCTAAGACTGATATAACTGAAAAATCTAAAATTGTAGTAACTCAGTTTGATTATAAAACAATTGGGCTGATAGTTGATTCTGTTTCTCAGATAGAGCTGCTTGAAGAAGTTACAGGAGATTCTATACCTGCCACAATATCAGGAAGAATAGCTGAATTTTTGAGAGGAGTTGCTATAAAAGACGGTATGCCGTTAATGATATTGAATTTAAACAGCATATTGAGTTGCGAAGAATTCAAGGAGTTTGAACAATAACTTGAAAAATTATATTCGGACGTTGGGCAAAGTAATGGTTAGTTTATAAATGAAATCCCGGAAAATTTTATGTTGAGTTGAAAATCAGGGTTATTTTTTTGAATTATATTAAATAGATAGTTTGAAAACTTATTGGAAACACCGGCACATATGGAATTAATAAAAAATTTACTAATAAAAGAAAGCGGTATGGACTTTGAAAATTTCCGTGAAATTATTCTTGAACGAAGAGTGAATCAGCGAGTTGAATCTCTGAAATGCGGAAACACAATGAATTATTATTATTATTTGCAGAAACGGATTTCATCGAATGACAGAAGGGAGTTAGAAGAATTAATTTCATTGCTAACGGTAAATGAAACGTTTTTTCATAGAGATGTTTATCAGTTTAATTTTTTAAAAAATTCCGTATTTCCAGAATTACAGAAAAAAAATACCATAGAAATATTATCTCTTGCCTGCGCTACAGGAGAAGAACCGTATTCGATAGCAATGGAAGCTATGGAATATTTTGGAACAGACACAAAAAAAATAATTAATATTACAGGATGCGATATAGATAAAGATGCATTAAATAAATGTATGAATTCAAAATATACTGCGGACAGCAGGAGGCTTCAGAATCTTCCCAAGTATTATTTACAGAAATATTTCGATTATTTTGAAGGATATTATACTGTTAAAGAGTTTTTGAAAAAAAAAATAAAATTTTTGAATTTAAACATAACCAGTCATAATTTTACAGGATGTTATGACGTTATTTTTTGTAAAAACGTTATGATGTATTTTCCTAAAAATGTTCAAACTGTTTTAATAAGAAAAATATTTAAATTATTGAATTCTGGCGGGTATTTTTTTATTGGCGCGACTGAAATAATAGATGATTTTATTGATGGTCTTGAAAAAATTGTTTCTGGAAATTCTATATTTCGTAAAACTGATATAAAACAAAACAATAATATTGTTGCAGATTCTATTAATTTGAAACCAGATAAAAACAAAGACGCTGAATTACAAAAAGTTTTTGATTTAAATAAACCCCGTGATCCGAAAATTTTTACGGTTAAAATATCAAATAGTATAGACAGGGAACATAGTGCAGCAGGAGAATACAGGGATTTTATAAGAAAACTAAACAGTTTGTTTGATATAAAAGAAAAAAAAATAATTATTGATATGACTGAAACTAAATTTATAGACAGGTATTCTATTGAAAACATGATAAAACTTGCCCATATTCTTGAAAAAGACGGGAAAATTGCAATAGCTGTAGTTGAAGACGGCGGATTGAAAAATATGCTTAACAGAACTGAATTTCACAAGAAAATCAAATTGGCATCGAACATGAATGAAGCTTTAAAACTATTAAATGCGGAGATTTCAAAATGAAAATAGAAGAATATATTGCTAATGATATATCGTCGATTATCAGGTCGTTAAGTTCTAATTGTGATAATTTGAAAAAATCCGATTGTGAATCAGAATATTTTGACAGAATTCAGACTGATATCGAACTTTTGTCTGGAATGTTTAAAATATTATCAATAGATACCATATCTGAAATGCTTCTTAAATTAAAAGAATTTATTTCAGTTAAATGCTCGTCCAATAGGATGTTGACTTCCGAATTGTTTTCCATAATAAATCTGTTAACTGTTATTTTATCAGAATTAATAAATAAAAATGAGATAGAAGAAAAAAAAATAGATGAGACTGTAAAACATTTTTTTCAGCATGTGCAGGAACTTAATTTGAAAGAATTGATGACTCTTGATGCAGCGCTTGTAACCGCTGATTTAAATTTTAAGAATAAAGGCGAAGAATCACAAATTGAAACCAATCCAAAGGATACTAAACAAAAAAATGAAGATGAATCTGTTCAAACTGAACAAAAAACTAATAATATTGCACGAAAAAATGATATTGAAAAAAAAAGTCGGCCGCAAATTATTTCGGCTGAGAATGAACAAAAAAAGGAAACCAAAACTATGGATTCAACAATAAATATTTCACAAAACAATAATTTATCAAATTCAAATATTGCTGCATCTAACAAATTTGATGTCAAGCCTTCTGCTAATCTCCCTAAATATAATAAAGGAGAATTTGTTTTAAATATTACAGAATGTTTTTTAAACATGTCGCAGGATGTTTTAAGTATTTTTATAGAAGAAGTTCAGGAGATTATTGCCAATCTCGATAACAGGCTTATAGAACTTGAAAAAGATTCGACCAATATGGATTTGTTAAATTTGATATTCAGAGATATGCATACATTGAAAGGTAATTCTGCTACTATAAATTTTAAAGCAATGAATTTTATAGCGCATCGAGCAGAAAATACTCTTGATAAAATACGTAAAAGAACTTTGAGTCTTACTCCTGCAATAACTGATATAATGCTTGAATGCGTTGATGTATTTAAAGAAATGATGGATAATGTAATAAACAACAAAGCCGAAACTATGGATTTAACCGATACTATATATAAACTTGATTTAAGTAATCTTGGGGTATCTCCTGAACAGGCTGGTTTTTCTAAAGAAAAATCTTTTGATACGATTATATCGAAACCGAAAGAAAATATGTCCAGTCAATCTGAGAATAAAAAAAATGATGTTCAACCCGATATACAGCCGCAGCCTAATGAAAAATCAGAGGTTTCTGCAAATCAGTCTTTTGTTCCTCAAATGCCGTTGACGCAGGCTGCTGTTCAGGTTCAGCCTCCGCAGCAGCAGAATGTTTCTGCGCCGCAGGCTCAACCGTCGTCAGGTGGAGCAGCAGCTGCTGCAAAAAAAATTGAAACTACAAGCCTTAGAGTAGATATTCAAAAATTAAATACGGCAATGAATTTGATTGGTGAAATAGTTATTGATAAAATCAGATTGAATCAGAAAATAAAAAAAATATCGGATATAAATATTCTTATAAATGAAATAATAGGATTAATTGAAGGGGATTCTGACGCTGAATTTGAAGAACATTTTAAGATTGAGATAACTGATAAAATTAATAATTATGTTAATTCTCTGAATATTGATGCTGATATTTACAGGTTGTACAGCAGGGAAATTAATATAATAAAATCTACTGTAGATAAACTGAAAAGAGAACAAATTGATTTAGAAACATTTTCAAAAAAAATTGATAAGGAAAATATTGTTGCTGATCTGAGGCGAGTTGAACAGATATTTAAAGAATCAGTTCAGGAATTATTATTTATAGTAGAACATTTAAGTTTGGTAACGAATGATTTGCAGGAATCTATTATGAAAATGAGGATGGTTCCTGTGTCCCAGTTGTTTGATAAAGTTCCGCGGATAGTAAGGACAGTATCTAAAGATTTAGGTAAAAAAGTAGAAATAGAAGTTATAGGAGCTGAAACGGAACTTGATAAAACCGTTATTGAACAATTGAATGACCCATTGACTCATATCATAAGAAATTCTGTTGATCATGGAATTGAAAAACCTGAAGCAAGAGTAAGTAAAGGAAAACCGGAAACAGGCACGATAACTCTTAAGGCAGAACATAAGGGAAATCAAGTTGCTATAATAATTGTTGATGATGGAAAAGGAATAAACGCTCCTGTAATAGTTAAAAAGGCTCTTGAAAACGGTTTGATAACACAGGAAAAAGCTTCGACTATGACAAAATCAGAAATACTCGAATTGATTTTTTTACCTGGATTGTCGAGTGCAGAAAAAGTTACTGAAGTATCGGGACGCGGCGTGGGAATGGATGTAGTGTTAAGCAATATTAAGAAACTTAAAGGAACAATAGAAATAGAAAGTGAGATTGACAGTGGCACGAAAATTACAATTAGGCTGCCGCTGACTATGGCTATAATGCAGGTTCAATTAATTAAATGTTCAAACCAGATTTTTGCAATACCGATAAATTTTATAGAAGAAATTATCAATATAAAAACAGATAAAATAATGCATATAGGCCCTAAACGTGTTTTTAATCTGCGTGAAGAAATTATTCCGATAGTGGAATTAAATGAAATTTTGGAAATACGCGGACTCGGTTTTATTGAAAAAGAATATTTTCAGATAACTATAATTAACATTTCGGATAAACGGATAGGATTTATAATAGACAGGTTAATAGCTCAGCAGGAAATTGTTATAAAATCGTTGGGGAATGTATTGAAAAATGTTAAACATGTTACAGGCGCAACGATTCTGGGAGAGGGAAATGTTATATTGATTCTTGATATTCTTGGAGTTTATTCAACTGCAAAAAAAATGGTGGATTTGTCAGCCGGAGGATCTTTTCAGAATTTGACAAAATCCAACCAGTCTAATGTTAAAATCAATAATCCTCACATAGATGTTCATAAAAAGAAGATTCTTATCATAGACGATTCCAGTACAATGCGTGCTACTTTAAAAGAACATCTTGAAGAAGCAGGTTACGCTACAGTTCAGGCAAAAGACGGATTTGAAGCCATTGAGAAAATGAAAAATGAACATATTGATATGTTTACTGTTGATATAAATATGCCTGGGATGAATGGTTATGAATTGACCCGGAAGATAAGAGAACTTCCTGATTATGTAAAAAAACCTGTAATTATGGTATCTTCGAAATCAGATAAGATAGATAAAATGAGGGGACTTGATTCAGGAGCTGATGAATACATCACCAAACCGTACGATAAAAATAATTTATTGCAATTAATCAAAAAATTTCTTGAATAATTTAGATTGCGTAAATATAATAATTTCGGATATAGGATTTTGATAAGTTTTAGGTTATAGTAAAATTATGTATGTTAATGATGCTTTAAATGATAAGCGGATATTGATTTTGATGCCGAATAAATCAATATCTAATTATGTGAATGGATTATTGTCGGATTTTAAAGGACAATTGAAAATATCTGAAATCGGAGCTAATCTGATTCAAGAAATTGATGAGTTTAAACCGAACTGCATAATAACTTATCCTCAATTAAAATTTGATAAAAAAGATATCTATTCTATAGTTCGTAACGAAACGATATTTTGTGAAGCTTCGATTTTATTCGTGTCTTTTGATACAGTTCCTTTCAATTATCTTGAACTTGATAAAAGTATATCTTATCTAAAACTTCCTGTTAATAAAGAACAGTTTATTATTGAAATAGATAAACTTATATTCAAAAGGAAATTTGTTTTAATGGTTGACGATAGTATATTAATACATAAGCTTTTATCGCAGGTGTTGAAAGAAAATAATTATGGAGTCCTTGAAGCTTTTAATGGAAAAGAAGCAATCGAAATATTAAAAACATCCAAACCTGATATTATAATAACTGATATAGAAATGCCTGAAATGAATGGTTATGATTTTTGTAAAGCTGTTAAACAGAATTCTGAAACCGAACATTTGCCTGTAATAATTTTGTCTTCTTTGAAAGGAGGCATCGATATAGACAGAGGGTTTGATGCTGGTGCAAATGATTATCTCACTAAACCTATAGATAATGAAGAATTGCTTAACCGTTTGACAAATCTTCTATCAACCTCAAAAACTTTCATACGTGAAAAAATACTCGTTGTTGACGATAGTAAATTGATCAGAAATATGATGATTCAGGGATTTGAACAGCAGGGGTTCAGAGTGGCGTTTGGAGTTAATGGAGAAGATGGGATTAAAGTAGCGGAAGAATTTGAACCTGATTTAATCACCACTGATTATGATATGCCTGTTTTAGACGGATGGGGTTTTTGCCAGGCTCTCAGAAAAGATAAAAGATTTAAAAACATCCCTGTAATTATGCTTACTTCTCGTGATTCAAAGTCTGATAAAGCCAAATCAGCAGGAACAGGAGTTAAAGCGTATTTGACCAAACCGTTTACTGTAGATAAATTAATATCTATAGTGGAAAGAACTCTTGCAGAAAAAAGAATGGAACGTGAACGCGAAGTTTTGAAATTGTATATTTCTGACTCTGCAATGGATGCTGTAATGAATGCGTCCAGTCAAAAAAAAGTTTCTTCGAAAACCCGCGCTAAAAAAATATTCGGAACAGTTATTTTTACGGATTTGAAATCTTTTACTCCAACCTGTGAATCATTAACACCTAAACAGATAATGGAATTGCTGAACGATTATTTTGACGTTATGTGCGCGATTCTTAAGAAGCATGACGCAGTTATTGATAAATTTATAGGAGATGCTATAATGGCGCTCTGCAGAAATGGAGAAGAAGGGGCTTATAATGCTGTTGCCGCAGGTTTGGAAATGGTGCAGGCTATACCTGATTTTAATAAAGAACGCTCCACCCCGCTTCATATGAGGGTAGGAATTAATTCGGGAAATGTTTTTTGCGGCGACTTAGGCAGTAAACATCATCGCCTTGACTTTACCGTTATAGGAGATAATGTTAATATTGCTCAACGGCTTGAAAGTAACTGTCCTGTTGACGGAGTGCTAATAAGCGAATCTACATATCAGCTTGTAAAAAAATATGTGGACGTTGAAGATATAGGACCTATTGCTCTTAAAGGTAAAAAAGATAAACTCAACGCTTATAGTGTTTTGAATGTAAAATCAAAGTAATAAGATAAAAATATCCCTGACAATATTAAAATCATATTGATGGCTATTTCTACTTCCATAAAATTTTTTTGTGTAAATTTCGGAAAAACAACGGAATTTTTTAGTCGCTTGATATAAATTATTCTTCCCAGAAAAGTATTCTGTTACAGCTGTCGCAAGGAAAAATTTTGTTTTCTTTCCTTATTTCATTGACAGTCTGCGGAGGAATATCTATATTGCAGGAAGAACATGTAGTTCCTGTTATTTTAGCTAAAACAGGAGTTTTTTTTGCATTATAAATTTTATTATATATCTGCTGAGTACGCGGTTTAAGTTTTGAAAACATCTCATTTTTTTTATTTAACAATATTTTTATGTTTTCAGATACGGAATCCATATAAGAATCAATTTCTTTTATAAGGACATCCATTTGAGATTCAAATTGATTTACTTTTTCCTGAAGAGCTGGAATTTTCTGATTTAGTTTTTCAAGGTCTTCCATTATGGTCAACTGTTTAGTTTCATTTTCGGATATGTTATTTTGGAATGTTTTTATTTCTGATTTTAAAGCGTCAAATTCTCTTTGTGATTTAACGCCGAACATTTTATTGCGGGAATTTTCTATTTTTTTTGTTAAATCTAAATTAGATTCTTCTATTTTTTTTATTTCATTGTTGATATTTGCTATTTGACCCGTAATCGAGTCATATTCTGTTTTTATTTTATCGTATTCTGTTTTTATTTTGTCATATCCGTCTTTTTTTTTTTTTTTTTCTTTTTTAAAATAATTTAAATTATCTTCAATTTTTTTAATTTTTTTTTATAAAATTATTTTTTTCTTTAAACTTTCTTTTTTATTATTATCTTCTAAATTTAATAAATGAAATG
>JAGOBX010000086.1 GCA_017999075.1 Candidatus Babelota bacterium
TTATAATATATTATAAAATTTTATTTAAAATAACCAAAAATAATCCCGGATTTTTTTGAAAAAAATATATATATTATTGTTTGTTTATTCTAATTTATTTAATATTTATTGTCAACAAATTTCATTTAAAAATTGTTCTTAAAAAAACTTGATTTCTTAATTTTTAAGATATATCATCATTTAAATAATATGAGTTAATCAAAAAATAAAAAAATATTATATCTGATTTTCTCATTTTCACAATTGCCAAACATGGAAAGTGTTAAATTAATGAAAAAAAAAATCATATTTTTTTATCTGACCTTAATTATTATTTTAATATTTAATAATTATAATTCAAAACTTTTCGCTTCAGAAATTCTCAATACTGAAATAATATACCAAATTATGATAGACAGATTCTTTGATGGAAACCCTGAAAATAATTTTAACACTGACAAATCAAATCCTAATGCATATCATGGAGGAGATTTAACAGGAATATCAAAAAAAATTAATTATTTAAAGGATCTTGGTATAACAGCTTTATTATTATCCCCATTGAACGACAATAGAAACAATCAGTTTTTCGGAGCTTATGGTTTTCACGGATATTGGATTTCTGATTTTTATAAAATTGATGAACATTTCGGAAATGAAAACGATTTAAATTTTCTTGTTTCAGAATTAAAAAAAAATAAAATAAAATTAATTATAGACATAGTTTTGAATCATATTGAATGGGACGGTGAATTAAAAAAAACGAATCCTGATTGGTTTAACTCAAACGGAGACATTAAAAACTGGAACGACCAAGAAGAAATTGAATCCGGCAATATGGGCGGACTTCCTGATTTTAACCAGAATAATCCCGAAGTATATGATTATTTATTAAACATGACAAAACATTGGATAAAATCAACTGATTGCGATGGAATCAGGCTTGATGCAGTCAAACATATTCCGAAAAGTTTCTGGACGAAATTCATAAGCGCTATAACAGAATATGCATACAGCATTGGGAAACGCGAATTTATCATTATAGGCGAAGTTTTGCATGGCGACCCTTTTTATGTGCGAGATTATTTCAAAACCGGAATCCCTGAGCTATTTGATTTTCCCTTATATTACAAAATAATAGAAACCGTAGCCAAGTCAGGAAATATGTCAATGATTGCAAACCTGATCAACAACGATAAAATATATCCTGAAAATTTTCATTCAGCAACATTCATTGATAATCACGATGTTCCAAGATTTTTTTCATCAGCTTCAGAAAACATTGACAAACTCAAGCTTGCTCTCGGTCTAATTTTTTCAATACGCGGAACTCCTGTTTTATATTATGGAACTGAATGTCCTTTATCCGGAACAGATGAAAATTCAGGAAGATCTGATATGATTTTCGATATCAATTATAAATTATACGAATTTATTAAAAAACTTATTTCTATAAGAAAAAATAACGAATCATTGATTTCAAAAAATTTCATTGAACTTTACAAAACCGACGATGTTCTTGTTTTTGCAAAAATATCGAAAAATGAAGAATCAATTATTGTCTCAACAAATTCTTCTTACTCAAAAAATATCGAATTTAATTTATTTGAAAATTCGTTATTGAAACCAGGCGAAATTCTTATGGATTATTTAACCGGAGAAACAGTTTCTATAATTGGAAAAAAAATTTATATTTCAGATTTAAAACCTTATTCAATAATGATTTTCAATAAAAAATACAATTCTCCGGTATTTAAAGATTATATCGTTTCTTTAAATGATAATAAAGGAACATCTAAAGTTTCATTCATAATAAATAATGATAAAACAAAATACGGTCAGCAGATTTATATTTCAGGGAATACAGACGAGTTCGGAAATTGGAATCCTGATAAAGCAGCAGGGCCTTTTTCATGTCCTCACTGGCCTGAATGGAATTTAGATATAAATTTACCTTTAAATAAATTCTTGGAATATAAATTTATCATTAAAGACGAAAAATCCGTCATTTGGGAATCAGGAGAAAACCGAACTTTAAAAATTGATAAAAATGAAATTGAAATCAAAACCAAATGGCGTGAATAACCATATAAAATAACACCAAAAACATTCGCCTTAAAAAACAGGACATTTAAAAATAAAAAGTTTTTCTTTAAGTTAACCTTAATTTTTAAATGTTTCTTTGATTTTTTTCACAGCGCAATAATCAGAACACATAGTGCATACATCCTTATTTTTAGGCTGGTTTTCATTTCTTGCTTTTCTTACAAGTTCAGGATCTATAGAACATTTTATTTGAGTTTCCCAGTCAAGATTCATTCTTCCGGCAGCCATTTCATCATCAATTTTTTTAGAACCAGCGATTCCTTTTGCTATATCCGCGGAATGAGCTGCTATGCGAGACGCGATCAATCCAAGTTTTACATCTTCCAAAGACGGTAATCTCAAATGTTCTG
This sequence comes from Candidatus Babelota bacterium, assembly GCA_017999075.1. Taxonomy (GTDB): domain Bacteria; phylum JAGOBX01; class JAGOBX01; order JAGOBX01; family JAGOBX01; genus JAGOBX01. The sequence continues at coordinate 2,436 of JAGOBX010000086.1, forward strand.
CCGGAGTAACATAACATAAAAAATCAGCTCCGTAATATGCTGCAAGAGCTCCTCCTATAGCAGAAGTTATGTGATCATATCCTGGAGCAATATCTGTTACAAGCGGTCCCAATACATAAAACGGAGCATTGTGACATAATCTTTTTTGCAATTCCATATTAGACTGAATCTGGTTAAGCGGTATATGTCCGGGCCCTTCTATCATAACCTGAACTCCTTCTTTCCACGCAAGTTCAGTCAATTCTCCAAGAAGAATTAGTTCCTGTATCTGAGCTCGATCTGTTGCATCGCTTAAGCATCCTGGCCTGAAACCATCTCCTAAAGATAAAGTAACGTCATATTTTTTTGCTATTTTCAATAACCTATCATAATGTTCATATAATGGATTTTCTTTTTTATTATATTCTATCCAGGAAGTAAGCATAGCTCCGCCGCGGCTGACAATATTTAAAATCCGTTTTTCAAATTTTAATTTTTCTATAACAGTTTTGGTAACTCCGCAATGAACCGTTATAAAATCAACTCCCTGTTCACATTGTTTTTCTATTACGTCAAACATCAATTCTTTATCCATTTTATCTGTAGAACCATATTTTCCTGCGCTTATCACAGCCATTTCATAAACCGGAACCGTTCCCATGCAAATACCGCTTTTCTGAATTATAAGATTTCTTATTTTATTCAAATCACCGCCTGTGCTTAAATCCATAACAGCATCAGCACCGAATTTTTCCGCAGCTTCAAGTTTTTTCAACTCATACTCAACATCCTGACAATCCTGAGATGTTCCTATATTAACGTTAACTTTAGTTCTAAGATTTTTACCGATCCCGCGTGCTTTAAACTTATGATTTATATTTTTAGGTATTACCACTTCTCCTTTTTTAATCAACTCTATAACATCTTCAATCTCAATATTTTCCGAATCCGCAACAATTTTCATTTCTTCTGTGAAAGAATTTTTCAAAGCGCTTTCAATTTGTGTCATGACAAAATCTCCATTTTATTTTTTAAATAAATATTTTAAAACATCTTCTGTCCGCAAAGACCACCAGTATTCGTTATGCCTGCCGCCTTTTATTATACTGAATTTATAATCAATCATATCAGAAGATTTATTTTGATTTTTTATAGCATTTTCTAAAATTTCACAATGTTCAACAGCATTTTCATACCATTTCAAAACTCCTGCTTGTTCAAATTCGTCTGTACCTATATCTATCCATAATTTCAATTTATATCCGAGATTTTTGGATTCAATCATATTTATTATTTTCAGATCAGACCAGTAAAGCGCAGGAGAAATAATTCCTGCTTTCCCGAATGTTTCCGGATATTCAAAAACAGCATACAAAGATATTAATCCGCCTAAAGACGAACCGGCAATTCCGGTATAATCTCTGCCGCATTTAGTTCTATAATTTTTGTCAATAAACGGTTTAAGAGTTTCCTTTATGAATTTTATATAACTATCTCCTTTACCTCCGCCCCTTATATCATCAATATATGGCGAATATTCATTTATCCTGTCAGAAGTATTGTAAATACCAACAACAATAATTTTTTCAATTTCATTCATTTTTATCAATTTTTCTACAGTTTCATCGACCATCCATTCAATCCCTGAAAACGAAGTTTTAGCGTCAAAAATATTATTGCCGTCATGCATATACAAAACCTGATATCTGTTTTTTTCATATTCATAATTATCAGGTAAATATATTATAATTGTTCTGTAATTATCCAGCTGCGGTGAATAAAAATTATAATGAAATCTTACATTCCCTGTCAAAGTATTGTATCTACCTGAGGAATATGACCAAAGATTCACTTTGTCAAATATTCTGAATTTTTCATCAACTTTTATTTTTCTGTTATTAATTTCAGCATTATCATGACCTTTTTCAGAATCTGCCCAGGATCCAAGCAAATATTTATATTCCGTTGTTTTTATTTTACACTCAGGAATATCAATTTTTTTCGAACAAAAATTTTTCGTTATTCTATCAAGTTTGATTACAGGATTCCAGTTACCCAATTCTTCTATGTTCCCGGATATATAAACATCGGCTGATCGAGGAGTGTTTTCCGGAACAGCAACATTAAATTCTATCAACAATTTTTCACATCCATAACTGTTTTTTATATTGAAAAAGCGAACTGCGATTTTCAGTTTTTCAATTCAAATTTTTCAATCAAGGCTCACTCTGATAATTCAATAAAACATTGTTTTATTGTTTCATAATCAAAACCTTTGTTAAATAAAAACCTCTTTATTTTATCTTTCAAATCATGATCTTCATTCAAAAGTTCAATATTATTATGTGTTTTCTTCAAAATCAATTTTTTACAGGTTTCAAGATCAGTGTCTAAACAATCACAATTATTTTTCAAATCTGAAACAGCGTTTTCTATAATGTTTCTGTCTATATTTTTCAGTAAAAGTTCATTTTTGATTTTTCTTAGCGGTTTTTTATTTAATTTAACCTGATCGTTTATATAACTCCTGGAATAATCATTATCGTCAATCAATTTCAAATACTTGTATTTTTCAATAATTGCATCAATTACTTTCAGGCTTATCTGATTTTTTTTCAATTCGTTGACGATTTCAAATTCTGTACGTTTACGGGATTTTAATTTTCTTATTATTATTTCTTCAGCAATCAATTTTTCAATTTTTTCAATTAAAAAATCCGCCTCTGAAAAAGATAATGCCATTCCATTAAATACGCCTGTTTTATTATAAACTTTAACAGGCATAATTTTTTCAAAACCATTTGAAAACCTTACAATATTTTTTCCATTAGAAACTTTGCCGCAATATATTTTAACTGTATCCATTATTTTTTTAACAAACCGGATTGCTCATACGGTTTTCCCCGAAATTTTGAAATAACCTAACCGACGACAGCTCCTGATTCTATATCATGTTCAGGAGTTACTAAAACAAGCTTGCCATTAATTTTAGCTGCAAGCAGCATCCCCTGTGAATCTATATTGAATATTTTTGCTGGTTTCAAATTATATACTATCACAATTTTTTTCCCGGTAAGCTGTTCAGGTTTATAAAATTCAGCTATACCTGCCACAATCTGTCTTTTTTCGTCTCCAATTTTTATTTGTAATCTCACAAGTTTTTTGGATTTAGAAACGTTTTCAGCTTCCATTATTTCAGCAACTCTAAGCTGAACTTTGCCGAAATGAGCAATATCTATTATGTCAATAACATTTTCATTTTTAGTTGATTTATCCGATTCTGATACAGATTTTTTTTCCCCTGAACATTCTGAAACCTGAGAATTTGTTAAATCTGCCAATTTTAAATTTTCTTCTTTAATCTGATTATCTTCTATTTTCACAAACAAAATTTCAGGTTCAGAAATTTTATGCCCAGGTTTTAAAAAAATTTCACCTATGCTTGACCATTCCGAATCAGAACATTTTTTTTCTATATTAAGAAATTTCCATATTTTTTCCGCTGTAAACGGCATAATAGGAAACATAAGCTGAGCAAGAAATTTAACCAAATTTATCGAAACATATAAACAATTGCCGCATTTTTCCTTATCATTTTTATAACAATGCCAGGGAGCTGAATCATTAAAATATTTATTGCAGTCTTTTGCAAGAGACATAAAAACCTTGGCGGCTTCTTTAACTTGAAATTTAGATAATAATTCAGCCATATTATCGCGCGTTTCTTTGACTTTAAGCAAAATTTTTTCAGATGATTCATCAAGGTTAACAGGTTCCTGAACCTCAAAATTATAAAAATTCTTAATAAAAATAGCTGCCCGATTCACAAAATTTCCGATATTATCAGCAAGTTCATTATTATTTTTTTCCTGAAAATATTCCCAAGAAAAATCAGTATCTCTTGATTCCGGAGCATTTGCCGCAACAGCGTATCTTAACGAATCAGGATTATATTTTTCAACTACATCATTAACCCAGATCGCAAAATTTCTTGAAGTTGAAATTTTCTGGCTGGAAATATTTAAAAATTCATTTGCAGGAATTTCAGACGGAAGCTCTGCATATCCTGAAGCAAGCAGAATTATCGGCCATACAATAGCATGAAAAACTATATTGTCTTTACCAATAAAATGAATAATTCTGGTATTTTCTCCACGCCAGTATTTTTCCCATTCGTCTTTCTTCCCTATTTTTTCAGACCATTCTTTTGTGGCCGATATATAGCCTATAGGAGCTTCAAACCAGACGTATAAAACCTTGCCTTCGGCATCTTTCAAAGGAACTTTTATTCCCCAATTTATATCTCTTGTAATTGCCCGTTCTCCAAGACCTTCGGTAAACCATCCTTTACAAAAATTTTTCACATTATCTTTCCATTTTTTCGAATTTATCCATTCTTCAATACGCTTTTGAAATTTATTCATTTGCAGAAACCAGTGTTTTGTCTGTTTTATAACCGGAATTCCTCCGCAGATTTTACATTTTGGTTGTTTTAAATCAGTGGGTTCAATCCATTTTCCGCATTTTTCACACTGGTCTCCGCGTGCGCCATCACTTCCGCAATGAGGACATATTCCTTCTATATATCTGTCAGCAAGAAACATATTGCATTTGTCGCAATAAAACTGTTTAATTTCTTTTTCAACAAGATTATTATTTTCATAAATTTTCAGAAATATCTCCTGAGCTGTTTTGTGGTGGGTTTCAATACTGGTTCGTGAATAATTATCAAATGAAATACCAAGTTTTTCAAATGTTTTTTTATTCATTTCATGATATCTGTCTATGATAACCTGCGGACTTACTTTTTCTTTTTCAGCGGTAATTGTTATAGGTACACCGTGCTCATCAGAACCGCAAATAAAAACAACATCTTTCTTCTGCATTCTTGAAAACCTCACAAACACATCAGCCGGAAGATACGCTCCTGCTATATGTCCAATATGCAGCGGCCCGTTTGCATAAGGAAGCGCGCTTGTAACTAATATTTTATTAGAATCCATAAATTTCCAATCACCTCATAATATTTTGCCTAAAATCATATAATATAAAAAAAACGAATATATTCTGAAACAATAAACATAAAAACATAAATATATGTTTTTTATATTTTCTGTTATAATATGGTTTATATTAAAATTCAAGATAAATAATATTTTACTTGACATAATTCCATTATTTTTTTATTATATATATGCAAATGTTTAATATATTTTGGCAATTTTTTTATAAGACAGATTTAGTTGAATAATTTATAAAAACATTCAACTGAATTTTATTTTTGATAAACATCATTTTTCCGGTTTATCCGGTTTTTAGGAGTTGGTATAAATGGCAGATATGTTAACACAAGATGAAATTAACGCATTATTAGCTCAAACCGGCGGAGATGATTCTTCTGATTCATCTTTTGGAGGACTTGGCACCGGGGCTCCTGCTCCTGACATTTCATCTGTATCAGTATCGGCTCCTGCTCCTGTTATGCAGCCTGCAGCAGCGCCAATATCTCAACCACAACCCACAATCTCATATACGCCTCCTTCAGTATCAGTTCAAATGCCTGTAAAAGGAGACATGGGATATTTCGGAGATATTTCCTTAAAAATGTCTGTTTTTCTTGGTAAAACAAAAATGCCTTTAAAAGAAGCTCTCAAACTTGCAAAAGGTTCTGTAGTAGAACTCGAAAAAATTCAAGGAGAATATGCTGATATTTTTATTAACAACAAACTTTTTGCCAGAGGAGAAATAGTGCTTGTTGATGAAAATTTCGGAATCAGAATAAAAAAAATAATTGATATAGAAGAACGGGAGCAATTATTAAAACGCCAGTAATTTCCGATTACAAATACAATTCATTTTTTCAAATATTGACTATTAGATAAAATTCGGGGGAACTTGTAAATGCTTCCATTAAACAGTCTTATATTTTTTTTAATATTTGACGCTATACTTATAAATTGCGGAATCATTATTTCCTTTTATTTAAAATTCAGAGGAAACGTTCCTGATTATAATCTTCAGGGGTATGAAGGATTATATATTTTTTTAACTTTTTCTTATTTTATAGGCATTTTCATAAACGGATTATATAAAAAACCAGAAAATATATCTTACTATAAAATCATAAAAAATTCCGTTAAATCCGTAATAATTTCAACTTTATTATCAATGATGTTCGGATATATTTTACGTTCAGGAAGGGCAAATTCATTTCCTGCATCAGTATTTATTTTATCAATATTTATTAATTCGTTCATTCTGATTATTTCAAGAGCTTTATCAAAATCTTTTGTTATAAACGTTAAATTTTACAATAAATTAATTGCGTTCATATTAAACAGAATACCAGAAACATTATTTATAACAGCAGGAATTTATGTTTCTTATTTAATAAAATTCAGAACATTAAACATTCCGGAATATAATTTCAGTCCATTCGGGTTCAGTACATTTATAATATGCGTATCATATTATATTTTCATATACAAATTCTTATTGTACAAATACAGCAGAGAACAGTCCAATATCTCAGTTTTGTATGTAACGGTAAAAACTACAATAGCTTCTTTTATTACAGGATCAGCGCTACTTTTCATTTTCCGTGAAAAAGTAATGGGATTCCCGTCATCAGTATATTTTATAAGCTGCATAATCAATTATTTTTCTCTGGCAATATGGCATATTTTGATAAGGCGCGGTTTTTTAAATGAAATTGAAGTTGATTTGGATGCCGAAGAACCTGAAGATGAAAATTGTGCAGACGCAGGTGAACTGCCCGCAGAACGAGATGGTTTTTCAACTTATTTCAGGGCATTTCATTCACCAACAAAATTTATTGAAAGTTTCAAAAATTTCGGTTCTGAATTTTTCAATTCATCAGTGATTTTGTTTTTAATAGGATGGTGGATGATACTTGTTTATATGGTTTTTATGCCTGATTATTTAAAAAATATTATTATACGAAACCCTGACAATTCTGCTGTTATTCATAATGGTCCTCTATTTTCAAATATTACTTTTCTTACATTCGCCATAACAGTAGGTTCATTTTATATATTATGGTGTTTATTAAACCATATAATATTAAAATTTTTCAAGAAAGAAAATATGATAAGATTCTGGGCCGGAAGTTTTTATATATTTTCATTAAACATAGTTCTATATTTAATTTGGATTATATCCGGCAATTTTTTTATTAAACCTGTTTCGATATCTGTTGCAGTTATAATATTCGCATGGCTATTTATTCTGAATGCCAAGTTAATATCAAAAATATTTGATGTAGCATTTTTTAAATCAATTATTATAAATTTAATTTCATTATTTTTATCATCAGTTATAATAACAGTTATTATATTTTATATAAATAAATAAACAATATGAACATAAATAAATTCGAAGAAATTATACGAAATATACCTGTTTTTTCAAATTTACCTGAAGAACATCTGACACTTCTGCATAAACAATTTGAAAAAAAAAGTTTTCATAACCAAAGCATAATATTTTCAGAAAAGGATCCAGGACAGGACATGTTTATCATAATAAGCGGAGCAGTTGAGATATTCCAGGAACATAACAATAAGAAAAAAGTTCTTGCTGTATTAAAAGACGGTGATTTTTTCGGAGAAATATCTGTTCTTACTTCAATTGCCCGCACAGCGTCTGTTATGGCAGTTACAGATGTTGAAATACTTGTTTTAAACAAACAAAATTTAATAGAATTATTAAAAAAAAATTATAAATTTTCATTAAATATCATAAAAGCGTTATCCGAAAAACTTATTAATGCAAATCAGCAGATCAACTGGCTTACTT
>JAGOBX010000087.1 GCA_017999075.1 Candidatus Babelota bacterium
GCTGAAAAAATTTATGATGGATATTTGGATATACAGGATAATTTTATATGATAATCCAAAACATTAAATCTGTAAAAGATTTGATTTTAAAGCGGTTTGAACTTAGTGATGAAACTGTTGTAAAAAAAGTTTCTGAAATATTGAGTGAAGTTAAAAAAAAAGGCGATACAGCATTAATTAATTTTACAGAATTGTTTGATAAGGTAAAAATAAAATCAATAAAAGTTTCTGAATATGAAATTGAAGAAGCTGTAAAATCTGTTGATGATAATTTTAAAGGGATTATATCTAAAATTATTAAAAATATTGAGAATTATCAGCGCAATACTTTGCCTAAATCATGGATAATTAATGAAAACGGTTCTGTTCTCGGAGAACTTGTGAATCCGCTTGAAAGCGTTGGACTTTATATTCCGGGCGGCACTGCTCCTTTGATTTCCACTATACTTATGAGCGCAGTTCCTGCGCGTATTGCAGGAGTTAAAAATATTTATTTATGTACTCCGCCTGATAAAACCGGTGCGGTAAACAAATATATGCTTGCAGCAGCGGCAATGTGTAATGTTAACGGGATATTTAAAATTGGCGGAAGTCAGGCTGTAGCTGCTTTGGCGTATGGCACTGAAACTGTTCCCAAAACAGATAAAATAATAGGTCCTGGAAATATATATGTAACAATAGCTAAAAAACTTGTTTATGGTGAAGTTAATATTGATATGATAGCAGGACCAAGTGAAATATTGATTTATTGCGATGATTCTGCAAATTCAGATTATGTTATTGCTGATCTGCTGTCTCAGGCGGAACACGATGTTATGGCTTCATCTTATCTTGTGACTACTTCAAAAAGAATTGCGGAAGAGGTATATTCTAATATTTATAAAAAGGCTTCAAAGCTTAAAAGATTTAGTTTTATTGAAGAATCCTTGAAAAAAAACGGCAGGATTTTTTTGACTGAAGAAGAAGATACCGCAATTGAAATAATAAATAAAATTGCGCCTGAACATTTGGAAATTTGCGTTAAACAGCCTGAATACGTGATTCGCCGGATTAAAAATGCCGGCGCGATATTTGTTGGTAATTATACTCCTGAACCCATAGGTGATTATTTTGCCGGACCAAGCCATATTTTGCCAACGTCCGGAACTTCAAAATTTTATTCGCCGGTTTCAGCAGATACTTTTGTAAAAAAAACAAGTTTGATTTCTTATTCAAAAAAAATGTTTATGGATTCTGCTGCAGATATTATTAAATTCGCAGAACTTGAAGAATTATCCGCTCATGCAGAGTCAATTAAAGAGAGACTGACAGAATAAAAAATTATTTTGAATTATAGTATTGCTTTTTATTATTGATGTTTTATGGAATTTAGCTGAGAAAGCCGGATGAAGCGTTTTGATTTTTTTTGGAATTGTCCAGCTTGAGGATTGACATAAAATTGGATATAAGAAATATTGATTCTTACAACAAATCTTATTTGGAAGGACTTGAACGTTCATCGCAGTTTTCTTATTCTGCCCAATATTTCTGGTGGAAAAAATATTCTGTACTTGAAAAAATTGTAAAAAAAATTGTGTCTGAAAATTTTTCTAAATCAGATACGGTCAGAATACTGGATATAGGCTGTCAAATAGGACATGATATATTCAAATTATCTGAGGAACTCAGAGAATATAAAATAGAATGGTACGGATTTGATGTGAACCCTGATTTTTTGAAAATATCAAATCTGCGCAAAGTTATTCATGGTGAACATAAATATTTCTTTTTTGTTTCCTCGGTAGAACAGACATCAAGTAAAAATCGAAAATTTGATATGATTATATGTTCAGAAGTTCTTGAACATATTAATGAAACAGAGGATTCTGCAAGCAATTTGAGGAATCTTTTGAAAATAAATTCCTTTTTAATAATTTCAACTCCGAATGTGACAAACTATAGTTTTATTTTGTGTAAAATTATAGCAAAAAAATTTTTAAAAAAAATTAATACTCAATTTTTAGAGGAATCTAAAAAAGAATTTTTATATAAAACCAAGGTTGAAGTTAAACAAGAAGAAAATCATATTAACCTTAAAAATATGGATGATTGGAAAAAAATTTTTATAAATTCCGGATTTACAATTCTTGACTGCAGACGGGGTTCAATGTTTTACGGTTCAAAATATATTGACAAACATCCGGTTATATTTATTATAATAACATTTTTTGATATAATATTTGATATAATTCCGTGTTTTAAAAAATGGTCTTATAATTTTTTTTTAGTAATGAAAAATTAATTTGGTAATTATCCGGAGATAAAAATAAAAATGACTGAAAAATTAAAAAAATTAGTAGTTATACCTACATATAATGAAAAAGAAAATATTTACAAATTGATTGATTTGATAGTTAATCTTGATTATGAATTCAATGTTTGTATTGTTGATGATAATTCACCTGACGGAACTTCGGGAATAGTAGAACAAATGAAAAAAGAACATTTGAAAAAAGAACAGATCCATTTGATAAAGAGAACCGGAAAACTTGGGCTTGGCACAGCATATAAAACAGGAATTAAATACGGATTATCTAATGGGTTTGAAATTATTTTTACAATGGATGCTGATTTTTCGCATCATCCGAAATACCTTCCTGATTTTCTTGTTAAACTTAAAGAAAATGATATAGTTATAGGTTCCAGATATGTTCCTGGCGGAGGTACTGTTAATTGGGGTATGCATAGAAAAATTTTAAGCGGCAGCGCGAATTTATTTGCCAAATTTATGCTTGGTTTAAAGAGTAACGATAATACTGCCGGATATAGAGGTTACCATAAAAAAGTTTTTGACAAAGTCAATCTTGATATAATTTTATCAGAAGGATATTCTTTTCTGGTGGAAATGATTTTCAGATGCAGTCAGCAGAATTTTCTTATTGGAGAAACTCCTATAATATTTGTTGATAGAGAAAAAGGTTCGTCAAAAATCAGCAAACAGGAAATTTTTAAAGCTATAAAAACTATATTCAGATTGAAATTTACAAAATAATATGATGAGAAAATTGAAAAAAAAACTTGATTGGAAAAAAATCAGACTTGTGATTTTGGATGTTGACGGAGTTTTAACTAATGGCCATATTACATATAATTCTGATGGAACTGAAAGTAAAACTTTTAGTGTAAAAGACGGCAGAGGTATAATTGAAGCACAATTGTGCGGTATAGAATTCGGAATAATAACGGCTCGTGAATCAAATACTGTTTCGAGGCGGGCTAAAGATTTAAATATAAAGTATGTATATCAGAATTCTAAAAACAAACTTGAAGCTTTAAACGAAATTATAAAAAAATACGGTTTTTTTCCTGAAGAAATATTGTATATCGGAGATGAAGTTATAGATATTCCGGTAATGATTAGAGTAGGAATATCAGCAACAGTGAATGATTGCGCACGTGATGTAATAAAGGCTGCTGATTACAGATCTTCAAAGAATGGAGGAGACGGCGCAGTTCGTGAAATACTCGAATATTTGCTGAAAAAACAAAATAAATGGGATAAGAATATAAAAAAATATTTTACGAAATAAATTTTATAATACGATTTCTAAACTGAAAATTTAAGTTTTAATATATACCTTTAAGTTTTTTTTCTTATATTAACCAATACTCCGCGGACAATTTTTAAAAATTCTTCTTCGTCATAGGGTTTTACAATATATGCGGTAATTCCCATTTTAAGAAAATCAACAACTGTATGTTTGTCTGAAGTGGAAGTAACCATGATTACAGGAATATTTTTTAAAACACCTGCTTCTTTTCCTTTACAATAAAAATCTTTTCCGTTTAAAACAGGCATTTCAATGTCAAGGAAAATCATTTTTATTCCGGGAAATCTCCCTAACATTACAAAAGCTTCTACTCCGTTATTTGCTTCAATAAAATCGAATAACGGGTTATCTTCGAGTTTGTGAATGATAGTCCGTCTTGCCATAGGAGAATCATCAACAATAAGTATCTGAATTTTTGGCTGGGCAGAAGCATCAAGATATTCAATTTCTTTTAATATTTTTTCAATCTGCGCATTCATAGAATCAATATTATCGCTCATAAAAATTCCTCCATTATATTGTCTTATATAATAAAATCCAATGTTTCAAAAATTAAAGAGCGTAAAATTTATCTTTCGGAATGCTTGATGATTTTGTTATTGCAGTCACTGAATCCAATACTGCTTCAAAATCTGCTTGTTCACCTGGTTCTATTAATATTATATCTCCATGAAAAAAATCTTTCCCATTAATTCTTATGTGGCCGGAAATAACTGCTATGATTTCGGCGCATACTTGATGATAATGTTTTTCATAATAAGTCCCTGCTTTATCGAATTTTACAGCAGATTCGAATTCGGTTGTTTTATAAATTGCTTTTTCAAAATTACCTATATACCAGCCTTTAATGGTATCGCTGAGTTTTTTAGTAATCATATAATACACTTAATTCAAATATTTTTTTTTGAAAATATCAAATCGGAAAATTAATTTATTTTTAAACATAATTGTTAATTTGTTTAAAGTTTGTTGACTGTATTCAGTTATTTTCTGGCTAATCTGAATAATCCGTCATCAGTTCCAATCCATATATAATAAGGATCTAAAAACAATTCTGTGAAATGAGTAAAATCTGTTCTGAATTTATCGTTTAAATCTTTTTTGTCGTTTATAACCCATTTGCGGCTTAAAGAATCATATTCGAGAAAACCTGTTTCTGTTGAAATCCAGATTTTATTATTATCTTTAGCAAGGGAATATACTGTGTTTAAATAATTTTCGCTGTTTCTGTTTTTAGCAGGAAAATTAGATTTCTTGTGTATTTCCCAGTAATCCGTATGTCTGTTATAATAACTTATTTCATCAATATTTTCAATTAGAAAATTGTTGAATTCGTCTATTAAAACTTTTTTTATAATTTTGTTGCCGAGATAATTTGCCAAATCAAATTCATACCATTCGCTGTTTAATTTTTTATACTGCCAGATGCCGACATCGCTTTTAAACCACACATAAGTATCATCATTGGAAACTAAACTCATATAATTGCAGGAAAAATCATTGGGTTTCCAGGTTTTCCAGATATCTCTTAGTTTATCATAAATTATTATATTGCAATTAAATGTTATGAACCATACATAATCAGGATAAACAATTATTTCAGCGATTTCTGATGTTTCAAAAACATTAGATGAAGCGCGTTCAGAATAAGGTTCAGACCATATTTCTCGTTTCATATCGAATTTTTTTATTTTGTCTGAGAATCCGAACCATATTTCCTGATGTTCTTCGTCTGCATTAATACACAAAATATTAGTGTCCTGAATTTCTTCTTTAAAAGTAGAATATAACCACGTAAAAACAGGTTTATTGAATTTATATAACCGTATTTTATCAAAATCAATTTTTTTAAAATAGTAATATTCTTTCTTATTATACTTAGGAGATAACTCCTGAATTAAATCCATGTCAAAATAAGTTCGAAGCGATTTTTTTACGGATTTGTCTTTATAATTGAAAATATACCATCCGGAATCATAAAATTTTCTTGTTTCTTCGAGATATATCCAGAGATTGTCGTCAACGATTTTCATAATCCCGACGTTTGCATTAGGAATGAATAATTCGAAATCTGAAAAAATTGTATTAATTTTTATTGTTTCATCAGATATGATATTAAGATTATCCGCAATTTTTTTCTGAGGAGTGATTTTATCACTGAAAAATACTGGTGTTTTTTTTGGCTGATTTACTTTTATTTCAACTTCTTTCTGGCCTCCGATAACTATCGGTGATTTAAAATCCTGATCAGTAGTTTTACATGATTGAAAAAAAATCAGGACTGAAAATACTGCAATTACCTTTAAATATATTGATTTCATAATTATTCGTCCTTCAAATAATGTGTGATAGTATTTTTAAAATTTTGTTCGTCTTCAATTTCCATATCAATTACAGTATATAATATGTTATTAAAATAATCAAACTTATCTTTTAGTTTGACCGCATCTTTATACGTTGTTATTACAAAATCGGAAATTTTACAGAATAATTGAATACGTTTAATATCAACCGGATTATAATTATGGTGATCAGGAAATTTTATAAAATTAATTGATTTAGGATTGAAACTGGATTTTACCATATCTTTGAATTTTTTTATATTACCTATTCCTGCAAACAATGTTATGGTTTTATGTTCAATCTCTGAAAAATCTACTTTCATATCGTCTGATAGCCTGTGAAGTGATGATAACTTGTAATTACTGAAAAAAATAGGAACACTGTTATTATAGAATCTGATTAAATCAATAAGATGTTTATTTACCTCTGCTGATTCGATCTTATTAATGACGCAAATGTCTGCTTTATTAATTGATTCAGGCATGTCTCTTAGAATTCCTGCTGGAAACAATCTGTATAATTTTAAATCTACTGTTCCGTCAAACATAAGTATTTCAATATCTTTATGAAGATTAATCCGCTGAAATCCGTCATCAAGCAGAATAGTTTCTGGTTCGAAAAGTTTAATGGCCGCTTTAATTGCCTTAATTCTGTTTTTGTTTACTATGATAGGTATCTTGCGCAATTTAAGCGCAAGCATATAAGGCTCATCTCCGGCTTCAACTTGTTTAATAAGCAAATCTCTGCCGTTAGTAACAATTCTGACTCTGTTATCATCTTTGGTTTTGCTTCCGTACCCGCGCGATACAATAGAAGTTTTGATATTCAAATCAGTCATTAATTTTGACAAATATTCAACCATCGGAGTTTTTCCTGTGCCTCCGACAGTTATATTACCAACACTGATTATACGGCAATTTTCAAATTTTTTTACAGGTATTATCTTATATTCCGCTGATTTATTTCTTATAAATATAATTAAATAATACGCCGCTGAAAATATTTTCAGTATAAAATATATAAAACCTGATTGCGCGGATATGTGTTTTTGCCAGATAAACTCGAGTTTACGGGAATTTTTCATTTTAAAATTTTATTTTTTGAATATCGCTTTTTATTTTACCCCATATTTCTCCATTCATTTTTGCTCCGAGAACTTCCACAACATATCCTGAAGTTATTGCTCCGAGTTCAGCGCATTTGTCAAATGGATAATTGTTTATATAACCATATAAAAATCCTGAAGCAAATAAATCGCCTGCGCCTGTAGTGTCAATAGCGTTTGCTGCTCTTATGCCGGCTTTGAATATATCATTGCCTTTTTTTACCATTGAACCATTCTTTCCGATTTTAACAACAGCTATATCAACCATTTCTCCGAGAATGTTCAGAGCCTGTTCCGGAGAAGCTCCGGTAATGGATTTTGATTCTTCTTCATTGGCAAAAATTATGTTTATATATTTATCGATAATGCCTTCGAGAAATTTTTTATTGTCGTTGACTACATTATAACTGGCAAGATCTATACAAACTTCGCATCCTGCGTCAGCTGCAAGTTTGCAGGCGGTTTCAATCAATTTATGGTTTTGAACAAGATAACCTTCTATATAACATATATCATACCATTTAAACAAATCAATTTTCAAATCTTCAGCGCATAATTCTATGGAAGCGCCAAGATATGTCGCAAAAGTACGTTCGCTGTCAGGTGTGATTAATGCCGCCACTCTGCCAGACTCTGAAGAATTGCTGTAGAATAATTTTTCTTCAACGCTGTTTGACTGTAAATCACTTTTGAAAAAATTTCCGGTTTCGTCTTTTCCGATTTTTCCGATGAAAGCTGTTTTTACACCAAGCTGGGCAAGACCGCATACAGTATTTGCCGCTGATCCGCCTGCTGCTTTTTGGGAAATAAATTTACCGGTTTCATTAAGTATCATGTTGCTTGTATTGATATCGACAAGGTTCATACTTCCTTTTGGCAGATTAAATTTTGATAAATACGTTTCATCAGGTATTCGAATCATCATATCAACCAGTGAATTCCCGATTCCTAAAATTTTTGTCATATTCATTTGATCACCTCTATAAAATTAATCTAATCATTTCAAATCACAATATATTTTACCTGAATAATTGCATAATTCAACTTATTTCTTCAATTGTTTTTGCCAGGCTGCCTGCCAGCGATTTTCTTGAAAAAAAGTTCAGAATTTCCGGATTTCCATTGAACTTGATTTTTTTTTCTGAAAAAAGATTGTAAATATTTTGCAGTTTTTCTGCAATGTTTTTTGCCGAATCAGTGTCTGCAGTAAATCCGAGATTATATTTTTTTATAAGATTATATGCTTCTCCTCCGGGAGGAACTATTCCGAAAATATTTTTTTTTGCGCCTATATATTCGAAAAGTTTTCCTGTTAAAACTTCTTTTCCTTCAAGTTTTCCAATTAAAAGAAGCAATATATCTGCTTCTGCCAGCCGTTTTATACTTTCTCTATGATTTTCCATAGGTATAATATCAAAAATATTTTCCAATCCGTTTTTTTTTATATTTTCCGTATCTCTGTAAGTAATATGGCCGCATAATTTGATTTTTATTTTTTTTACATCGATTGTTTTTGACGATATTAATTTTTTTAACGCTTCAATAAGATTATCCAGATTTCTCCAGTCGTTCAAAGAACCGGAATATAAAATTTTTAAAATGTCATCTGGTTTATATATAGAAGAATTTTTGTCAGAAATAATGGATTCATAATCTTCAGGATCAAAACCGTTTGTTATAACCTTGAACTTTGATTTGTTTATATCCTTGTATTTTTCAGTGAATTTTAATACTATACTTTCGGTCGCGCATATAATTTTATCTGAATTTTTTAGAACTCTATACTCCATAAATTCTTCTATTTTTTTTACATAACTGAACGGATAAGTATAAACTTCATAGTCTGTCCATAAATCACGGAAATCGGATATTATTTTTATATCTGAAAAAATTTTTTTTAAAATTATACCGGCAAGCTGAACCGAATGAGGCGGTGATGAAATTAATATGTTTTTTATATTATATTTTTTGATTATTCTTATTGCGTAAAATATGCAGAACGGCAGCCAGAGCACTTTTAAATCAGGAATAAAAAAACTTGCAGATAAATTGTCAAAGAAACGGGTTATATAAGATTTTCTATCCACTCCAAAGATTTCTTTTACTGTATTCGATTTTTTTTTCGATTTTAGGATATTATAATAATATTTTAAATCTATTACCGGAGTCCTGATTATTTTAATTTTAGTTTTATATTCATTCAATAAAGTTTTATCTTTGGATAAGTAATATTCGTCTTTTACGGTAAGTACTATAGGTTCGATTCCGAATTCAGGCAAATACTTCACATATTTGTGGGCGCGCATTACTCCGCCGCCGGCAAAAGGCGGAAAATCATAAACAATAACAAGGCATTTGAGGTTCATTTATTTTTTGATGAGTTTTTTTACTTTTTCTGAGATGGAAGAATAATGTTTTTTTATGTCTTCTATATTTGGAGATAGTTTTATGGCTTTAGTTATGGCAAGCGCCGCAGTTTTAATGTTGTCAAGCAGAAAACTGCTCCATGCCACGCTGTCGAGTATAGCGGGATTTTCCGGTTTTTTATCTAAAGCTTTCCTGCATAGTTCGGCAGCTTTTTTTAGATCTCCATTGTTTATCATCATTAAATAACCGTAATTGTTCATTACTTTAGGATTATCCGGAGATATATTGTATGCCTGTTCATAAAATTCCATAGCTTTTTGATAATTTTCGGTTTTGAAATAATAATAAGCTATTCCTGAAATGGCCATTTGATTTTTATCATCAAATTCAAGGATCTGCTTGAACGTAGATAAGGCTTCATCATATTTTTCCTGCTGGAATAATATATATCCTTTCAAATAATATAATTGAAGTTTAGCTTCAAATTCGAGATCTTCGTTAAGAGCAAGAGATATTTCTTCAATCGTCTCCTTGTAATACTTTAAATTAGCGTAACAAACAGCAAGATAATAATGCATTTTTGAATCAATATAATTTTTTTCGAGAGCTTCAGAAAATGATACTATAGCCAGAGTATATTCTTTATTATTAAGATATTCAATTGCCTGAAAATAAATTTTTTCCGCATCCATAATTTATATATAATATTAAAAACAAAAAAAATAAAGAAAAATCTTGACAATTTTTATTTTATAAATATATTTTTCTTTAATTTTAGAAATAAAATTTTTCAAAACTTCAGGCGGGTGTAGCTCAGATG
>JAGOBX010000088.1 GCA_017999075.1 Candidatus Babelota bacterium
GTGTAGTATATGCTGCCCTGATAGATAATCAGAAAAATGCGATGTTTTATAAAACTTCTAAGAATTTTTTGGAAAAAAAAGGAAAACCCTCTCAGGAAACACATTTTATAAATTCTGAGTTTGAAGGGAAAAACATTAAAGATAACTTGATAAATAATGTTTTTAAATTAAAAAAACAGCAGGGTGAAGATTATTTCGATCCGAAATTTAAAATTAATATTTATAAAATTGCTCAGCCGATTATAATTAATGACGAACTGTGGGGAGTAGTTGTTCTCGGGTTTTCTCTTGAAAATTTGTATAAAGAAATTTCTGCCATGCAGGATAATTTTAAAGTTAAAATTGTCCAGGAAAAAAATCGTCTTCAGTCTGAATCAATAAAACAGAAGGTTGAAGAAATAGATAAAATAAAGAAAAATCTTACTGTAATTCAGAAAAATATAAGAAAGGATGTTCGGGAAAATGCTTATTATTATTTTATAGGTTTTTCAATTCCTGGTTTGATACTGGCATTTTTGTTTGGAAAAAATATTGCCAAGCCGATAATTTCAATGGTTCCTGTCCTGCAGAAAATCTCTAAAGGTATACTGACAGATAAAATTAAAATGAGGAGAAACGACGAAATTAAAATTCTCGGCGATGGAATAAATACCATGATAGATGAACTTAATAGTATGATTTCTACGATAAATGGTATTATAAAGTCGATCACATCAGAAAATCAGAACTTATTGAATTTTTCAAGACATACAACAACCACTATAGATACGATTTCAGGAAACATTAATGAAATAGAAGTGGGCGTATTGAATAATTCTATGGATGTGAATGCTACTGCCGATCGTTTAAAAAGGTTCGTAGATACTCTAAGCCAGATGACTCAAAACGTCATTACTTTAAATCAGAATGCTGAAACTACTGAAAACGTTTCAAATGAAGGAAAAGAATCGTTTAATAATCTTCTGTCTAAAATGGAAAATATAGAAGACGGATTCAAACAAACCGATACTCTTGTTACTGAACTAAGTAAATTTTCTTTTGAGATAAAAGATATAATTAAAGTCATTGAAGATATTGCAACACGTACAAGAATGCTTGCATACAGCGTAAATGTTATAGCTCAGAAAGGAGGACAGCAGGATAAATCGATCACAAATATAGCTGTGGAAGTCCGTAATTTGAGCAAGTTTATTTCTGATTATTCATCAAACATAATGAAACTTATGGATAACAACAATGTTTTGATTGAAAAAATATTTAATTCTACAAAAGCAGGATTAAAGAATATTGAGTCTGGAATTATGACTTCAAATATTTTGATGAATTCAATGAATGAAATAGTTGAAAAAGTTAATACTGATAAAGTCATGATTAATGATATATCTAATATGATTGCGGATATAGATAAAGAAAGTAAAACTATTTTTGCTTCCACTGAGAATATAAGCCAGGTGAGTTCGCAAATGTCGAATTTAATCACATCAACGGCAAAAGCGATTTATGAAGAACGGGAAACTATTAAACAATTAAATTATTCGGTAAATAAATTAAAAGATATAGCTGATTCTTTAAG
The DNA here is from genome assembly GCA_017999075.1 of Candidatus Babelota bacterium. Taxonomy (GTDB): domain Bacteria; phylum JAGOBX01; class JAGOBX01; order JAGOBX01; family JAGOBX01; genus JAGOBX01. The sequence goes on from JAGOBX010000088.1 coordinate 1,574, forward strand.
AAATAAAATGAAAGAATTTACAATAAATGAATAATTTAAAACAATTTATTACAAATAATTTTCTTAATAATATTGATGGGTCAATAGCTTTGCCTGAGGATTTTCAAAAAATTGAAAACATACAAGAGTATTTTATCAGGTGTGCTGAAATTTTTAAATCCGATAATGCTGAGTTTTTAAATAAATTCCTTATAATATCTTCATTTTTTGAGAATGAGAATAATTATAAAGTTTTGGATTATGATTCATTAGCTTTGCTTTTTCAGGATATTGCCGCAGAAATTAATTTAAAACATGATATAGAATCAAAAAATTGGATTATATATTCATATCCTGAATTTATCGAGGAAGCAGACAGATGTTCCGAGAAAATATACTCATTAACTTATGTTAATTTAAAAAAACACATTTTATCAGTTCAGAAAACTAAAGAATATATTATTTCAAGACAAAAAAAAATTAATGAATTTATTAAAATTGACAGCAACATAATTGATCAGCTTGCGGCAATTATTACAGAACTATCAATAAACAAAAACAAACTTTTAAAATTATCCGGAAAAAGCGGGTTAGACGATTCCCTGACTGAAATTTCAGGAAATATAAGTAATATAGTAAACAGAATAAATAACAGTCTTTCCAAAATTACTTTTATGCCTTTAATACAGGTTTTCAATAGATTTCCTTCTATAGTTAACGACCTTGCAAATAAATTGGGAAAAAGGATAATTTTCGTGATAAACGATAATAATGTCGTGATAGATAAAAAAATTGCCGATACTGTAGGAGAAGTGTTTATTCATTTGATAAAAAATTCTGTTGATCATGGAATCGAAGAACCTGATATAAGAAAACTTCGTAATAAAAACGATGTTGGTTCTATTGAAATAAGAGCTCAGCAAACAGGTAATTACGTTGTTATAAAAATGATAGACGACGGCAAAGGTCTGGACTCGGAAAAAATATTGAAGAAAGCTCTTGAAAAAAAAATTATAGAAGAGCAGCATATAAAAGAAATGACCGATGAAGAAATTTATGGTTTGATATTTATGCCTGGATTTAGCACTGCGGAAAAAGTCAGTGATACCTCAGGCCGCGGAGTAGGTATGGATGCTGTTAAAAATAATATAGAAAAAATCGGAGGTACGTTAAGTTTAAAATCAGAATTCGGAAAAGGAACTACTGTAATTATAAGAATCCCGTTTCAGATAATTTTGACGCAGCTGGTGTTTGCGCGTCTTCATAAATACGGCAGCCTTCTGGCATTTACCCTTGACTACATTGAAGATATAATTTATTATGATGGCGGCAACTCTGAAAATTTTGAAGTTTCTGCAAATAATGAAATGTTTTTCAGGAATAATGATTTGAGAATTCCTGTATGGAGATGTTTGGGACATAAATATGAAAATCTGAATGAATATAAGCGTGCTATAATATTTTCAAATAATGTTGATAAAGTCGCAATACCTGTTTTTGAGATTATAGAACAGACTGATGCAATAGTTAAAAATTTTACAGATAGAGATTTAAAAAATAAAATGCCGGAATATTTTATAGGGTATACAATATTTGATGATGAACTTACTCCGGTGCTTGAACCTGATTTCAGCGGTTATAATTCTGGAGGAAAAGATAATAGATGATCAACCAGCGGATAAAATTATATTTATATTTATTTTTAAGCGTACTATCAATATTAGTTAATTTTGCCGGATATTATTATATTTCCATTTATAACCGGAATATATTGAATTTGTTTTTTATAATAAGCCCTTTGATTACAATTTTTGTTTTTTTTGTTGGCACAAATTATATATTTGAAAAAATTTTAAAAAATAAATTTCAGATATTTTCGGATGATTATTTTCAAAATTATTCTTTGAAAAAAACAGAAAGTATTAAGATTTTAAAAACAGAAACTATTGATCAGCTTATGTCTCAGATTTTTTCTGATATAAAAAGAATTAAATTAGAAAATATTGATGCAAATGAAAAATTGAAGAAATTTATCGTTTTATCAAATGAATTTTCATCAGAACTCGAATCGTTTAAGATTTCAAGTATAACTGATTTAAAAAACGGGCAAACCAACTGCGGGTACATACTTAAAAAAACAGGTGAAATTTCAGATTTTTTATTTGAGTCTGAGACAATATTAAAATCAATTAAAATTAATTTTACAAATTCTATCGGAAAAATAGATGGGAATTTAAAAAATAAAACTAAACTTACTGAACATTTGAATAAATTGATTTTGATTACAAAAGATTTTGATAAAATATTTGAAAATATTCAAGAGTTCGGCAGCGACTTTAAATCTAAAGAAGAAACTGTTATTTCAAAAATAACCAATATGATAAATAATGTTGAACGGCAGTCTATAAATATATTGAACGCTTATATTTTTTCAAATCAGGAAAATCAGTCTGCAACTGTATCAGATCATTCGTCTGAGTTTGAGCGTGAAGAAAATCTTCAGAATATAAAGAATATGAACGAATCTATAAAAAATGAAATTATGCAGATAAAAAATTCCCTTCTTGTGTTATTCGAATTAACAAAGATTTTTAAAACTGAGTTTGACAAAAATGCGGATGTTTTCAAACAGCTGAACGGTTATCTGGCTCAGATTCCGCAATATATTTCGAATTTTTTTGAAACCGATGATTTGATAAAAAATATTTTGCAGCGCGATTCTTTACAGCTGACAAAAATGTTTGATAAGCTTAATAATGAAACTGAAAATGTGAAAAACATTAATCTTAAACTCAATAATTTATCGAAAAGCATTGATGATTTTAATTCTGAGATTATTAAATTGAATTTTGGTGTAACTGAAGAATCCTGAGATTAATGTTTTGTTTATTTTTTTGTACACGCCAGTTGGCCGCATGCCGCATTAATATTTTTACCTTTGCTTCTTCTGATAATTGCCCTGATTTTATTGTAGTTGAGTTTGTCGAAAAACAAATTTATAGTATTTTCTTCTGAAGAAACAAATCCGCTGAATTTTGATTCGTTAAACTTGATTAGATTAACTTTGCATTTTACTTTTTTGCATAGTTTGATTAGTTCATTTAAACATTCTGCAGTATCATTAATTCCTTTCAGCATAACGTATTCTAAAGTTAAAATGTTTTTGGGTTTCTTTTTTGAATAATAAGCAAGACTTTCAAATAATTCTTTTATTCCGTATTTTTTATTTACCGGCATAAGTTTTGATCGCAGAACGTCATTGGTGGCGTTTAATGAAACTGCAAGTTCATACCGCTTGGGATTGTCGGCGAATTTATAAATTTCAGGAACTATTCCTGCCGTTGAAATTGTTATTCTGTTAGCTCCGAAATGCATTCCGAATTCTGAACTTAAAATTCCGCATACTTTCATTACATTTTCGTAATTATTAAATGGTTCGCCCATTCCCATAAAAACAATGTTGGTAAGTTTCCCTCCGGAATTTTCCAGTAGTTTTTTTGAAAATAATATCTGATCCAGGATTTCAAAAGATTCAAGGTTGCGTATGAATTTTATCCCCTGCCCTGTAGCGCAGAATTTACAGTCTAATGCGCATCCGCATTGAGTGGATACGCATAAAGTAGTTCTTGATTGTTCGGGAATTATGACTGATTCGATAAAATTATTGTCTTTAAGTTTGAATAATAATTTTTGAGCATTATCGGTTTTATCGTTTTGAATTTCCGATAATTCTATTTTTTCTATGGATACTGTTCCTGATAAATGTTCTCTTAACTGTTTTGATAAATCGGTCATCGAATCTATTGATTCGGCGTAACGCTGGTAGAGCCATTTGAATATTTGGCGGGATCTGTATTTTTCAGCTCCGGAAATTTTAATTATATTTTCAAGCTCGTCTAAGGATAATCCTTTGATATTAATCATCTGATATATTCTGTGTTTTAGATGTTGCAGGAATCACGTTTTCATTTTTCGGCAGCGTAAAATAAAAAGTTGTTCCTTTATCTTGTTCGCTTGCAACCCATATTTTTCCGCCGTGAGATTCTACGATTCCTTTGCATATTGATAAACCGAGTCCGCTGCTTTTTATTTTTTTCTGAATTTTTATTTTTGAATCAATGTTTGCGAATCTGTCAAAAATATAAGGCAGATCTTCGTTTTTGATGCCGATACCGTTATCTTTCACATAACACTTTATAAAATTTTCATTATGACTTTTTGCGCCGATAATTATTTTCCCGCCTTTTTGAGAAAATTTTACGGCGTTATTAATGAGATTGGTTAATATTTCGTCAACCTTTTGAATATCAATAAAAACAGTATTTAGATTATCTTCAATTTCAAGAGAAAAATCAAGTTCTTCATAAGTGTATAAAGTTATTATGTCGTGATAATACTGCGTTAAAAAATCATTGAAATCTGTTGCCATTATATTCAGTACTAATTTTCCAGACTCGAGTTTTGCAGCATCGATAATATTATCAACCAGGTTTGATATATTTTTGCTTCGTTTAAGGATTATTTTTAATGACTGCTGGTATTTAGAATCGAGTTTGCCGTATTTCTGCATCAGAATAAGATAACAATGACCTATTATTCCTGTAAGATTGTTTCTGATATCATGAGATGCTGTTGATAAAAAAATATCTTTTATATCATTAAGCCGTTTCAATTTTTTATTTTGATTTTCGAGATATTTTTTCATGAACGTGTTTTTTAAAATCATATTAACACGCGCATTGAGTTCTGTTGAGTTGAAAGGTTTTGGAATGTAATCGTCTGCTCCTGATTTAAATCCTTCCACCCTGTCTTCGCTGTCTGATTTTGCAGTTATCAGTATTATAGGTATATGTTCGGTGTCAGAAGAATTTTTTAATAATTTGCATATCTCTAATCCGCTGAGATCAGGAAGTATTATATCAAGAAGCACCAAATCAATATCATCGTTATTTTGACAAATATATTCGTAGGCTTCTCTTCCTTCGGTAAATGTTATGAATTTAAAATTTTTGTTGTTGCTGCTTAAAACATTTACTATCAGTTGAAGATTGGTGTATACATCATCAACAATAACGATTTTAAATTCATGGCTTATTAATATTCTATCTACCATAAATATTTCCTGATGAAATTAATTTAAAAAAATTATCAAAATTTATTATAATACTGTATATTTCCGGAATAGAAAAATTTGAGCGAACTGATTGAAATTTTTAGGAATTTGTCCGGTCATATAAAATCCGATTATAGTAACAAGATAACTTATAAAAATCCACAGTATGAATATCATTTCCATTTTCGTAATATATATTTTTTCGCCTTTGATGTATCCTATCCAGAAATATACAAGAGGAATAATCAGAATAAAGAATATCATTGGTTCACACCAGATTAAAGCGTTTCCCCATAAAAATAATTGTAGAAGAATTAAATGAAGCAAAGTCCGCTGATCAGTATAATCCATATTGTCGGGATCAAAATAAAAATTAATTTTGAAAAATAAACAGTAAAGGACATAAGCTGCATTTACTGAATTTATTATTCCCCAAATCCAATGAAAACCAGTGAAACTCATAATTTTTTATACTCTAAAATTTTTCGGCGTTAATTTTTAATTTTTCAAAACCTGATTTGACTGCAGGACCAAGTTTTTCAAAATTGTCAGTCAATTCCGGTTCGTTTAAAAAAGTATAGAAAGGAACTTTTATATTATTTATTTCAAAATAATCGCTGTTTGAATAAGTTAAGTTGTCCCAATCATCAACCCTGTAAACTTCCATAACATAATCAGGAAGCGCATGCTGCAGTATGCTGTCTTTTGCATCAGGGTTGTATCTGCGTCTGTTTTTTCTGCATGATTCATCAAAAGATACTTTAGTATAAAAAACAACAGCGCGTTTTAATATATCTTCAGACAGCAATGAGAATGCTGTTTTATATGCATCGATTCCGCCGCGTGAAAATTCAATAAATAAAGTATGAGTATTAAAAAAATCTTTTTTGTTTGAAAATTTTTTATTGTAAGATGTATTTATTTTTTTTATCAGGAATTTGTATAGAAATTTGTCAGATACAGAATAACCTGTCGGATCTTTTTTTGTGTAAAGGCGCTGCCTGCCGAGTTCTTCGAGAATATCATCTTCTTCGCCTTTTTCCCACAAATCAACAAAATCGTCTAAAGTTTCATAATCCGATATATGCATTTTTTTTATCAATTCGTCTTTTTGTTGTTTTTTTATATAATCAATTACTTCGGATTTGCCTGCTGCGGGTCTTCCTAAAAATATGATTATATTGAACGTATTATTGGTTATTCTCATATATTTATATTTCCATAAAATATTTTAAAATCTATAGTAACCAGAATTATCTTTTTTATATTACAAACGATATCATAAAAAATCAAGATTAAAATTTTCATATTGTTTTTGAAAACAACTTGACAAAACACACGCTTTTTTATAGCATAACTTTGCAAAAAAATATGCTGAATTTTTTATTGCTAATAATTAGAAGACCGATATTTTTCAAATGATTTTATTGAGTTATATATGAAATGCGTTAATAAAAAAAAATTATATGTTTTTATTTTAGGATTGATAGTCCTGTTTTCTATTTACATAAGAATTTCAGGGTTAGATAAATATCCCGGAATAAATGCTGATGAATCATGGATGGCAAACAAAGCGTATTATATCCATACTACTTCTATTCTGGAAAATCTTGGAGGAATGAATAATTATACAGGTCTTTTGACTCCGGCTTTTATGAATTACTGGGGAAAATTATTCGGATTTACGCATTACAGCATGAGACTGCTGTCGGTTTTTTTTAGTTTAATAACAATAATTCTAACTTATATCATCTGCTTTTTTTTATTTTCCAAAGCTGTTTCTGTTATATCCTGTCTGTTATTATCTTCTTCGATATTTTTTATATGCTACAGCAAGATTGCCACTCCGCACGTGTGGATAACTTCGTTTTTATTGATTTCATATTTTCTTTTGAATCATTTTATAAATACCGGTAGAACTAAAAAATACATTTTGATTATTATTATTTTGCTTGTAGCTTTTGCCGTACAACTAAACCCTGCTCCGATTTTATTTTTTGTTTTTATGTTTTTTGTTTTAATTGACAAACAAAGTATTTTAAAATTTTATAAAAATAAATATTTCCCATTATTCATTATAATTTTTATTTTAGGAACATCTTCGATGTTTTTTTATACTTTTAAAATCATAATAAATATAGTGAAAATGAATTATGATTATCTCGCATCGTTAGGTTTTTATAATGTCGCGGCAAAAATGTTATACAGGATTCCGGTTTATTTTGAAGTTTTATTTCTAACTGTAAGCGGTTGGCGTTCCATTATATATTTTAGCGGGTTTCCTGCGGAATCATATAAAATAGTATTTTTAATTTCAGGGATTATATTTGTTTCACCTGTGTTTTTTTTATATAAAAGTAAAGATAAAAATGACATGCTTATATTTTATTATATATTGATACATATTTTGGTTATGCCGTTTTTTCTTGAATTTTTTAATAGAAATATGCATTTTCCTCTGCTTGGCGAAGAACGTTATTTTATGGTATTGTATCCTTTTATTATAATCGGTGCGGTTCGGGGTTGGGAGTTTTTTTTTAATAAGTATAATTATAGAAAAATATTTTATATGTCCGCAGCAGTATATTTTATTATTATATTAATAGTTTTTAAATCAATGTATGCTGATGTGTTTGAAAAAACAGGAGGCGGAGACGGAGAGTCTTTGGTTAGAAAAGTTTATGCTGTTAATGAAAAGCCTGTAATTGAAGAAGTCTGGCAATACTTGAATGAAAATTACAAAAATGAACTTGACAATTCTGTTTTTATAGCTCCGTCTTTTTGGACATACCATCCTTTGAAATTTTGTTCACTTGATAAAATTAAAAATTTGTATTTCTGGCCTGAAAAACAGATCCCTGAAATATGGATTACTGATAAAAATAAAATGCAGTATAAATTTGCCACTATAGGCTGGTTTGAGTTTTTTAAATATTTTTATAATAAAAACATATATTTGATAACTTTTACTGATTCGAGTGAAAATTATTATTTAAACCGCTTAAAAGAATTAAGTGTATCGTATGATGTGATAAAAACTTTTTATAAAAAGAATAATGCGGCAATATTAAAACTTTACAGAATTAAATCCAATTAATCTTAAAAACGCAATATTTAGTAAATAAAAAGAAAAAAAGAAAAAACAGGAATGAAAAATTTTTATTAACATAAAAAGCATTAAGGGAATAAAAGGAAAAAAAGAAAATATGTTGCTTGGATTGAGGGTTCGACAGCTTTATTTTATAGAATTTTTAAATCAAAGGACATATATTTTAAGTCAGAAATATATAATTTTATAATTCCTAACATTATATTTTAAAACTGCTGGTTCTGATGGTTGCGGATATTTTTAAAGAATAAAAATTAGAATGAAGTATATTATAATTGTTAAACAATAAAAATAATGAAAATGTTTGAAAAAAATATTGCAGTTTCGGTATTAAATTTTTTTATTCCTGTTA
>JAGOBX010000089.1 GCA_017999075.1 Candidatus Babelota bacterium
AGCATATTCCATCCCACATTTCTATTATCAATTCATAAAATGCCTGTAATCTTCCCGGAATCATTTGAAGATTCTTATAAACTTTTCTTGCAACCAGTATGTGAAAAATTATTATAACCCACGCTACTGTGAATGATACTTTATTCAATACCCAGAAATTATAAGGTTCCTCTTTTTCGTCTTCTGATTCTGCTTCGGAATTTTTATTTGACTGGTCTGCAGCAGCAGCGGATTCTTTTGCTTTTTCTGATTTTTCAGAATTGATTCCGAAAAATTCTTTCAGGTTCAAACGTTCAACTTCGCCTATAACAGGCATTGGCCTTTTGTCAATCGCAGCAACAAACGCTAAAATCATATGAACAACAAACAGCGTAACCAATATTGTCAATATATGTTTTTTTACAGACACAATTGTCAACCCCTATTTTTTTTTTTTATAATAAAATCATAAATATACAAAAAATAAATCGATATCTGAACGCTGAACAATCCAATGATTGTCGTTATTATATTAATTTCATTTTTTTTAATTGACGCTGCTATCAAAACTCCAGCCATTATCATATAACGCAAAAAATAACTTTTTAAAAGTTCTGCAACTCCGTTGTTTTTATTTTCGGTTTTTGCATTTGAACTTCCGTTATTTTTTTCCTTTAACTCCGCGCCAATTACATTTTCAGTTTTTCTCGCAAGAAGCTGAAAATTCAGCAAACTTGCTATGACTCCGCAAAGAAGTCCTTTTAATAATGCCGAAATATTATTTGATTTATAAAAAAAAGTCAATATAAAAATTATTAAAAATACCGAAAAAATTAAAGTCGTGAATATTATCACATTTTTAAATTTAGGATATGGTAATTCAAATATACTCATTTTCGGTAAAATTTGTATTTACTCATATATTGTTTTTATATTTTTTTTATATACAAAGCAATGTCTTTTGAAGAGTCGATAATATTATCAAGAGGAAATGCTTCTTCAATAAGCATTATGGGAATATCTTCTCTTATCGGATAGAGATATTTTTTATCATTTCTTATTAATCCGCCGTTAATTTTTTCTGACACTTTATCTCCATTTCGGTTAACTAATTTATTTTCTGAAATCAGATTATTTAATTTATTTATCAAATCATCATTAGCGAGAAATACATCTTCCTTAGTTTCTGGGCAGCACAAAATATCAAGCAATTCTTTATCTATCATAATCAAAATTCCTCCAGAATAAATTTCTATCTTAAAAAAAATCTGTGATTAGCGGGTTAGCAAATCACAGGTATTGTCACAATCTTTTTTTAGCCATTTTAGGATTTGTTTTCATCTTGTCCCATTTTTTTTCATTTGGGTTATCATTCAGCTTATCTTTGAATTTTGTGCCTCCAACAGTACGGTTTGCGGCTCGTCTTGCTGCAGCTTCTTTTATTTCCTGTTGTTTGGATATATAATCTTTTTCTACTGCTTTTTTAATAGTCGATTTATTTATAAAGCGCAATATAACCTGAAAAGCAATTATTCCGACAACTATTATCGGAACATACAATGCTAAATTATCCATAAAAAATAACTAAAAACCCGATTTACTCTTTATCTACGCTGTCATCAAGCAAACTTGCCGTAAATGATTCGCCTTGTTTTTGGAGTTCTTCATTCAGCTTTTGAATTTTTTTAATTTTTAAAATTCCCCTGACCATTTTTTTTTCAAATTCTTTAACCCATTTTTCTTCTTCATTTTTACCAAAATCAAAAGTTGAAGTTGCTCCAAATTTAGAATCATCCTGTAAAACATCAATTATCTTATTTAATTCAGTTATCTTGTCTTCCAATTCAGACTTCATATTTCCAAGATAATCAAGCTGTATTTTTATATTCGATACAATTTTTTCTCTGCTCATAACAATCCCCTGCCAGCAATCCGCAATCACCGTTTAATTTAAATGTCAAAAATAATACTCAATTCAAATGTTCTTATATTACATTTAAATTATTACATATTGTCATTAAAAAATCAATATTTATTTTTGTTTTACTTTATAAAATCAATTTTAAAATTCTATGGTTTTAAAAATAAAACCATAGAATTTTAATTTTCAATCAAAAATTAAATTGGTTTTTAATCTTCTTTCAATGCTTTCAATTCTTCTTTAGTGCGTTTCCTTAAACTCAAAGCATTAGCAAAACATTTCAAAGTACAGATTCCGCAACCTATACATTTTTCAGGATCAGTAACAGGGATTTTTTTATCATTCAAACTTATAGCCATATACGGACACCTTGAACAATTTCCGCAATGTTCGCACAAATCCTCATTAACAGCAGATATTTTTTTAACAGGAGTCAATTCCATAAAACCTACTGTATGTTCAGGGAGAATAATACCGATTAATTCTTTCATAGATTTAATTCCGCGCTGTTTCATCAATTCGCTCAATCCATTTGCCAAATCCTTATAAATACCATAGCCGTATTTTGTAGCAATAGTGCAGAACTGTACGGTTTTACAGCCAAGAGCAAGGAAATTTCCGGCCGCTTTATAATCCATAGGTCCGCCATTACCTGAAATATGAAGTTTTAAAGAAGAAATGTTCGCAAGATTAAAATTACTTATCGGAGTTACTCCTTCGCCGCTCATTCCTATAACAACTCCATCTTCCCAAACCCTGTTTTTTCTATTCTGAAAATCAAGAGTAGGGAAAGTATTAGCTAAAGTAATTCCGGCTTTCTTTTTAGGATATTTATCAAACACCCGTTTAACAGCTCTTCCTATTACATGTATGGAAGTTACAGCTCCGGTAAGTTTAAAAAGTTTCGGTATTTCAGGATCGCTGCATTCCATTACCCAATCAATGATTTTAGCTGTTAATTCAGCGTTTTGAGAAACTATATCGCCTTCTGTTCCATCGCCGCCCTGAGGACACGACAAACTGTATTCAATACCCATAACCCCGGCTTTTTCAAGTTTTTTAGTATTTGCCTGCCATCCTTTTTTATCATTAGCGTCATCTCCTGTAACTGGCCCTCCTGTTGATGCCATCGTCAATCTGTCAGGATATAATTTTATAAGTTTTTTAACCTCAGCGCACACTCTGTCAAGAGAATGCCCTGAAACATTATCACAGTTGCCGTAAGTATTTTCATTATACACGCACATATATTCAGACGGTATATGTATAGGTATTCCGTCAAACGCAGTTTTCATTATACCGCCTGCCCATCCGTTTTCATAAGCTTTTTTCATCTGATCAAACCCATCGCTTGTAGGAGCGGCTGACAGCAAAAACGGAGATCTGATTTTTCTGCCGAAGAAATCAGTTTCAAGAGATACAGGTTCAGGATTATACCCGTCAATCACAGCAATGCTTTTAACCTTTTTCTCGATTTTAGGAGGTTTTTTTGAACTTAAGAAAGCTTCAACTTCAACTCCAGTATTTTTTCCTGCTGCCACAGCTTCTACAACAGTAGTAGGTCCATTATCGCAATCTCCAGAATAAAACAATCCTTTAATTTTATTTTTTTTCAAACCAGAATGATTTCCTATTGCAATAATAACAAAATCAATATCATTTCTTACCTGATTAGTATTCGGAATTTCTTTAATATCTCTCAAATTGAATTTAACTCCTGACGGAAGTTCAACTTTCGCAGTTGATAATCCTGTTATTTTCTTTCCATCAGAACTCAATATTCCCGTAACTTTTATTCTTCCATTAACATCTATTCCGCTTTCAATCAATTCACGCATTTCCTGAACTGTCAGCGGCATTTCACCGAGAACTTCAAGCGCAAAAATTTCTACGCGTTTAGCTCCTGATTTTTCCGCTGTGAAAGCGCAATCAGCAGCAGTAGCTCCGCCGCCTATTACAGCAACGCGTTTATTTTTCAAATTATGTTTTTTAAAATCCGACAGATATTCTGTTCCTGAAACTCCCAAATTTTCATTTAAAATATTCATTTTATAGGATACAGGCAGTCCGGTACATACCACTACAGCATCATATTTTTTTGTCAATCCGGCAAAATCCTGTTCTTTCACTTCTGTTTTATATTTAACATTTATATTTGACAGCGAATATACAAAATCTATATCGCTTTTCAAAACATTTTTAGGAAGACGAAAATCAGGAATCAGATTGCAGGCTCCGCCTGATTTATCAGTTTTTTCCAAAATGTCGACCTTATATCCTTTCTGCGACAAATATGCGGCACAGGCAATGCCTGCAGGACCTGCTCCTACAAGGGCAACTTTTTTACCATTTGGTTTTATTTTTTTAAATTCAGGCATTACTCCAAGTTCTTTTGCTTTCTGAACAAGTTTTGACTGAATATTAGGGATATCCAATGAAAAATCAAATTCCTTATGAACGCAGCCGCTCATACAATGTTTATCAGGACATACCATCCCGCATATTCCTCCAAGAGGATTCAAACTTAATATTTCAGCTGCGGCACGCCTGAAATCAGAAGGATTTCCCAATTTAGCAGCCATTATAAAATCCGCCGGAGAACAATTCGCCGGACATGCTGTTTTACAGGGTTTTTCTTCACAATATTCACACTTACCAATTTCATTTTTCAATTGACCTTCCGAATAAAAAAATCCTTTATCGCGCAGTTTTTTCAATTTAATCACCTCAAAATTTCAAAAAATATGTTTAAAATACTACTTTATTTTTTTATATAAATCAACAATAAATTTATTTTTCCATAGATATTATGGTTTCATCAGATAAAATTTTTTCTTTTAAAATACAATCATTCAAAAAATCACAGCTTCTGCAGTATTTATTTATAGACGGAGGAAAAATTTCAAGACTTATACTTTTTTTTAATTTATCAAAATCATTATCTCCGGCATTATTATTTTTTAATTTATTGATTTTTTCTTCGTATAACCTTGTTTTTTCTATAATTATTTCCGATGTTTTATCAATATCTTCAAGCAGATTTTCTATTCGTTTTATCACCGAAAAAGTCGATATTTTTTTATCAAACTCCATCATAAACAAACTTACATTTTCAATTTTAACTCCAAACATATTTTCTGCTGCCCAGAAATATATAGACAACTGATCATCCTCATCTATATCTTCCTGAGTCCTGTCTGTAGGTTCTGTTTTATAATCAAGTATTTCAAACATACCGTTTCCCAAATCGTCAATCCTGTCTATATAACCGTTCATATTGACATTTTTACCTATGGGTATTTCAAAATACGCTTCAGTTATATAAGCAGGTTTAAATTCTTTATCTTTAACAAAAGATTCGTAATATTTTTCAAGCATTTTTTTTCCGTTTTCAAAATATCTTATTTTTTCTTCATCGCTTGAATATCCCTCTCTAAACTTATCAAAAATAACCGAATAAATTTTCATAAGATAATCATTATTTCTCAATGTTTTATCATATTTGTCATAAAATTTTTCAAGAGTTTCGTGAACCGAATGCCCCAAATCAAAAAACGGCTGAGGTTTTGACGGAACTCTGTCTATGTATCTCAACTTCCAGCTGTACTGACAATGTTTAAAACCTGAATATTTAGAATAGCTGAGCTTTAATCTTTTTGAATATTCCGAAAAACTTTCCCCGCATTTATCAAATGGTTTTTTAGTCCAGTAAACACATTTAGAATAATAACTGCAATACGCACATCCGCCTGATGGTCTTGCAAGTTCTAGATCATTATTGCATTGTTCTATATAAATCCTGCGTCCCCGGAATATATAATTATCCGATAACTTTATTACCTGTTTATTATGATTAACGCTGTATTCCATCACGGAAATATTATAAAGATTTTCTTTTATTCTGCGTTCAAACTCTATAATTTCTTTCTGTTCAGGAACAATTTCTATTGTTTCTCCGGAATCAAGATACAGCAATTTCAATTTTATTTTTTTATTCTTGTATGCAGGGTTCTGCATCGCTGCCAAAACCGCAGACTGATTTCTCAAATCATTTATTAAAAAAGATTTATTGCCGGGCACAGAACCAACTTTAAAAAAATATAAAATAACATCTGTGTCACTTATGTCAATTCTATTGATTATATTATAAAAATAATAATTGTTGTATCTCAGCACAAGAAATTCTTTAACAGAAATACCAGTTAGATTCTCAGGCAAGAATCTTGTATAATACATATCAGCCATTTTCAATGCTTTTGAAAAGGTTTCATCATCAATATTCATATTTTTAATGTTAGCCCTGGTTTTCTCTAAAGAATTGAAAAGCATCTTTATATCAGCATCCTGCTTTAAATATATGTTCAAATAAATAATCTGTTTATGAAAATCTATTATTCCCGGTTCTATTAAAGCAAACAATTTCAGATAAATGTTTTCACAATCCTGAACAGAATCACGTGCAGAACTGTTATCTCCTTCTTTCAAGTCTGATTTAATCTGAACATTTTTGCAATCATACTCAGCAGTTTCAATAAACCTGTATTTATATGAAAGAGGGCATTTTTCTATAAGTTCAAAATGTTTTCTTGTTAACTTCAAATCATTATAAGGTATAAAGCTGCTCATTTTAATTTATCCTGTTTAATAATAAAATTTATGACACTTTTATCCAAATCAACAGCAGATAGATACTGTTTAAATATTTTTTCCGCATTTTTTTTATCTTCAAGTTCCGCATAAATTTTATACAGCAAACAATAATGCGGAATTTCATAACCTTCTGCAGGTTTATTGTTCAGCAATAATTTGACTGCAAGACTTTTTTTATTAATCGAATTTAAATATTTAGAATAAAAATATACTGCTTTCAGCGTCAAATTATGAGATTGAGCATTGTTTATCATTTTTACCAAAAACTGCTCGCATAATTCAGGAGAAATTTTATATGCTGTAATAAATTTATTATATAAACAAAAAACATTGTCAGAACTTATTGATTTGAGTTCATATTCAGCTCTGAAATATTTTTTTGTGTTGATTAACGAATCAATTTTTTTTAATTTCTTATAAATTGATAAATCTATTCCGTCATCAGAATCAGCCATATTTTTCAATTGAAATGCGGCAGAATCAGCATAATTCAATTTCCCATAAATTTCAGACAACAGGAGTCTTGATTTATTTACGTATTCAGAATTAAATTTGGCGGGTTTTGAAAGGATTGAATTCAAATAACCTGCAGCATTGTCATATTTCTCGTTCATAAAAAAATCAACGGCTTTATAATAAATCAGTATCTCGTTTTTTTTATCTCCGGATAAATTAATATCATCAAGAATTTTAACAAGTTCTCCATATTTTCCCTTATTAAAATATTTTCCTGTCAGCAGATATAAATCAAACGGTCTCAATTCATTTACAAAATCTCTATGATTTTTATATTCTTCCAATTTTATTTTATTAAAACATTCAGCAATATAATCATAATATTTTTCGTCTCCAATACTATTTTTATTCCGTTTAACATCATTGAGAGCAATTTCCAGTTTCCCCGACAGAATATTCGATAAAACAGATAATTCTATTGCTCCTGAAATCAGATCTCCCGCACCGCCGGCTACAGTTATTTTTCCCAAATCAGATGCGCACAAAGAATAATTCCCGTTTATAAACCAGAAAAGGCCGCTTAACAAATTAACTTTCCTGAAATTATCATTTTCGAAATATTTTTCCGAATACTCATTTTTAAAAATCATAAACTCATTCAAATTATTTTTTCTGAATAATACCGACATTTTTTTATATTCAAGATATTCTCTGTCAGGAAACCTGTTTTTTTCCAGCTCTTCAATAAAAGAAAGAGATTTATCATATTTCTTCGACCCTATATACACATCAATCAAAATCTTCTGAGCAGTAACTTTCAATGAAGTTTCAGGATATTGTTTAAAAAATCTTATTATCTCCTGTTCGGCAGAATCATATTTCTGAGTAAAATAATATGATATCGCAACTGCAAGTTTAAGTTCCGGATAAAAATTGAATTCATCAAAATCTTTCAATTTTCCTATTGCCTGTATAGCCTCGTCAAACTTTAATTGCTGAATAAAAATAAGTGACTGGAGGTATTTTCTTAAAAACAAAAGTTTTTCAGAAGTTGTCCTTACTTTTTTATTCAATTCAAAAACCGCTTCATCGTAGTATTTCAAATTGAATAACGATAATGCTTTTTTATAACTTAAATACGGATCATCTTCATTTTTATATCCTGAACTGTTGTAAAAATCAAGGGCAGTTTTAAATTTGTTCTGATTAAAATAAATTTCACCATAAATCAAGTTAAGCGAATTTTTTCTTTCTTCGGAATTTATACGTGTTTTCAAACCGTTTAGAATTTCAACAGCTTTAGTATAATCGGTTTTTTTATAATAAATCAGCGCCCTGTTATAATCCAGGTACCAGTCATCAGTTATCGAACTAAACTCTTTTTTTATTTTTGCAAGCAATTCTACAAGTTCGTCATATCTGTCAAAAGCAAGTAAAATAGAAGCTTTGAAAAAATGCGCTGACAGTTCATACTGTTTATCCGGAGTTCCTGAATATATCAGACCATCAATTTCATTTTCAGCCGAATTATAGTCTTTTACATTTATATAACACTCTGCAAGAAGCAAATTTATTCTGTATTTAAGCCAAGGTTCTATGTAATTGGATTTTTTATAAAAATTGATTTCTTTTATGCATTCCGAATATTTTTCATTTTCAAAATAAATTAAAGACTGGACAATTGAGCCCTTGTTATCAGCAAAAATACTAACATTCAAAAATAAAAACATTATCATAAAAAATAATGCTTTTATTTTACATAATTTTATTCTGATATGTTTATCTGTCATAATAGTTTATTTATCTAACTTCAATTTATTTCATATTTAATTTTAACAGGAACATTTTCAAATCCTTGTTCTGATTCTTCAAATTTCCAATTTTTTACGGATTTAATCAAATAATCATCGAGTTCATACAATCCTGAACTTTTAATTATTTCTATATTATTGACAATTCCTTTATTATTTATTTCAAGTTTCAAATCAATATCGTATTTTTTTTCATCATCAAGCCATTCAGGGCAGTCCGGAAGAGGAAAATAAATCATTTTACGAGATAAGTTTTCTTTTATAAAAAAAGTTTTTCCGGTGGGTTTGGAAATTTTAGGAGTTACTTTAACTATATCTATATCTTTTTCTTCAATAACAGGTACAGTATCTTTTAATTCATTTTTTATTTCGATGTTTTTATCTGATAAAGGAGTTACCTCCATTTGCAATTGATTTTTTTTTTGAGGACAAAATAATAAAAGAAATACCAATAATAAGCATATTATCAGTAATATGGTAATAATAATATTCTTGGTTTTATGCTCCATTTAATAAACCATAAACCGGGTTAAATAATATTTAATATCCGTTTTATCATATCGCTGAGTTCTTTAATTTTTATAGGCTTAGAAACATATGAATCTGCCCCTGTCGCATATATTTTTTCAATATCTGAAAGTTTATTTAATCCGGTTAACGCTATAATCGGAATTTTTTTGGTGGATTCGTAGTTTTTAAAATATTTTATAGTTTCAAAACCGTCCATTTCAGGCATTACCATATCAAGTAAAATTAAATCGGGTTTAAAATCTACAGCTTTTGTGCCTGCCTCAATACCATTTTTAGCGGTTTCCACTCTATAACCCATCGCTTTTAAATTAATTGATAAAGTGTCTAATATATCAGCATCGTCATCAACGCATAAAATACGCTTTTTAATATCTTCCCCCATATTCTTCATAAGCATATTATTTTTACGGACAAATTCTTCAAGGTCAACCAGCCGAATCTTATACTGACCTCCTACTGTCTGAAATGCTTTTAATTCATGCTGCTGAATCCAATTGCGTATAGTTCTTGCGGAAACAAAACATTTTTTCGCCGCTGCCTGCGATGAAATAACAACATCTTCTTTTTTCAAATTATCATTGCTTTCATTATTATTTTTCATACAAACACCTTTTTTCTTATATTTCCTTTTTTTCCACGATATAATAAATTTATATTATGACAGTCACATATCTATTCAAGTGTCCAAACATGAAGGTTTAGGATTAGGATTTTATGAAGCATTAGCAACAGGCACTCCAGTAATATCATTAAATACTCAAC
>JAGOBX010000090.1 GCA_017999075.1 Candidatus Babelota bacterium
TAAGGAGCAATTTTAACTCTGTAATGCTTTTTTGGTGTTTTTTCAAATGAAAATAAGAAGAAGCTTCGAAAAATTTTATATTAAAATATTTTTGGTCATCTGTTAATTTTATGATTGAAGATATTTTAAGAACATCGTCGTATTTATTAAGCGTATAATAAGCATAAACTGTTTTTTCAAGTATTTCAAGATTTGAAATTTTGTTTTTAACGGCAAAATTTTCATAAACATAAATCAAATCGTTTAATTTATCAGCTTTATAAAGCGCGTTTATTGATAAAGCAAGTAAATCTTCCCTTATAATATCGGGATATTTTTTCAATCCTGTAACAAAATAATTTGAAGCAATATCATATCTTCCTGAATTATAATATATCAGACCAATTCTGTAAGGAACTTCATTCAGATAATGAGGCATTCCTGTTGATTCGATTTTTAAAAGGTATTCTATGCTTTTATCCTGATTATTAAGCATATCATAACATTGAGATATTCTAAGAAGAACAAGATTTATAAAATCAGGTTTAATAGAAAATTTCTCGACAGCAGTTAAATATGATAGAGCTTTTTCATGATTTTTCTTTGCGAAATAAATGTCTCCGGTATAAAAATAAAATCTCTGCCTGTCCAGATCAGATAATAATCCTGTGTCAGATTGTTCGAAATTGAATTTGTCTGAAATATCCAAGGCTTTGTCATATTGTTTATTCAGATAATAAGCTTTAAATAATTTAAAACTTAATGAAATGTCTTCTTTTGAATCGTTTTCATTTTTATATGTTTCTATTGCCTTGTCATATTTCCCGGTGTTAAAATAACAGTCACCGATATATATTGAAGCTGCGCGCAAGTTTTCCGAGTTCTTCTTTTTTTTTGCAGTTGTTGATGAGGAAATTTTAATATATTTATTGAATTGAAATATAGCGTTTTCAAATTCATTTTTATAATAATAACCCAATCCGAGATTGAATACAGCTATGTCAAGGTTATGGTATTTGGGATAATTTACTGTTATTACGGAAAATTTTAAAATAGAAGAATCGTATTGCTCAAGAATTTGATAACATTGTCCCAGCCATAAATAAGCGTCTGCAATGCTGCTGCTTCTGGGATAAGTTGAAATGAATTTTTCGAATTGATCAGCAGCCATAGATGGATCCTGCTGAAACAATTTCAATCCGAATTCAAAATCATCCTGTTCTTTTCCGGCAAAAACCGAACATATGAATATATTAACTAATAATATTGCTGTTATAAATATTTTTTTATAGAATTTCATCAATAAAACCCAAGTTTAAAATTTTAATTAATTATTATAAAATAAAATTTTAATTTTGTAAAGGATTTATTGAACCTGATAAACAACAATAGAATTCGTGACTGCGTTTGTTCCTTTTAATCCGGAAAGGATTAAGATATACTGACCGGTTTTTGCAAATTTTAAGTTTACTGCTATATTGCTTGCATATTTGACAAAATCATTGAATTTAAATTCTTTGTTTGCAAGAAAAGGATAAACTCCCCATATCAAATTCATTTGCCTGAGAACAGATTCAGATTTAGTAATTGCAATTATAGGCGCTGCCGGTTTGTCAGCTGCTACAAAACGCGCTGTAGAACCTGTTCTTGTCAATACCGCAATGCATCTTATGCTTAAATCTCTTGAAATTTGAGATGTTGCAGCGCTTATGGCATCAAGCATAGGCTCGAGCTTTTTATTGGTGTCAATATTAAAATTGAATTTTACGCTTGCCCATTGGTTAGATTCTACTTCCCTTAAAATTGAATCCATCATAGCTACTGTTTCCACGGGAAATTTTCCTACAGCGGTTTCTCCGGACAGCATAACAGCATCGCTCCCGCTCATGCATGCTGCTGCCACGTCTGTAACTTCTGCTCTGGTAGGTCTTGAATTTTCAATCATGCTTTCCAGCATTTGAGTAGCGACTATGACAGGTTTCCCGAATTTATTTGCAAGTTTAATAAGTTCGTTTTGTATTAAAGGAACCTTTTGCTGCGGAAGTTCCACTCCAAGATCGCCTCGGGCAACCATAATGCCGTCTGAAATTTCAATTATTTTATTGATATTTGCAAGAGCTTCAGGTTTTTCTATTTTTGATATTACAGGAATATTTTTTTTATATCGTTTTAACAAGTTTTTAAGTTCGATAATATCTGATTCTTTTCTGACAAAAGATAACGCAATATAATCTACATTGCTTTTAATGCAGTATTTGACGTCTTTTTTATCTTTTTCAGTTAATGCAGAGATTTTTAAATTCGTATCCGGCAGATTCATACCTTTGTGATCTTTCAATATTCCGCCGCGTATTACAACCGCTTCCAGCTCCGTATTATTAGATTTTTTTATAACTTTAACTTCCATAGCTCCGTCGTTCAGCAATATTCTTTGTCCTGTTTTAACTTCTTTTATAAGACCTTTATACTGGGATGGAATAATGTTTTCGGAACCTATTACGGATTTAACGGTTATAATGATTTTTTTTCCTTCAACAAGGGTTATAAATCCGTTTTTAAATTTTCCTACCCTTATTTTAGGGCCGCATAAATCTGCAAGAACAGCAACGTGTTTATTTAACTTTTTTGCTGTATCTCTGATTTTTTTTATGTTTTTACAATGTTCTTCAGGATCACCGTGAGAAAAATTTATTCGAAAAACATTGACTCCTTTTTGAATGAGTTTGGATAAAATTTCATCAGGAGATGATGCTGGCCCCAAGGTTGCAACAATTTTTGTTCTTCGGAATATCAGATAATGATTTGAAAAATCAATTATATTTTTTTTATTCATATATGTTTTTATTTATCTCCTGTAAAAATTATAAAAAATATTTTTTCGATTGCTGTTTTTTTTATCATTCAAGACAAAAATAGTAATTTTTATGAAAATTAAATGCAAAATATAAAATTATCTGAATTGACTAAACCGATATTTTATTATCATAAAAACTGAATAACCCATCTACGATTTCCGATTTGATATTAAATAAATTCAAATTACTGAAATTGGAAATCATATCTGATTTTATTTGATCAAGACGCAATTTTGCTTCAAACTGGTTATTGATTTTGTCATTAGAACTGTATAGCGAATCAATACGCGAATGACCGTAATCAATAGCTCCGTTTAATAATTCGGAAATTCCTCTTATATTGTTGAGTTCTGTTTCAACAATATTTTTGGCATTTGCGTATATCGCATAAACTTCGCGGGGAGTTTTGAATTTTATGTTATCATAATATATTCCCAATTGTTTTGTTGTTAATTGGTTAGGAAGCCCGATATCTATTTCGTCCATATTTTCACTGCTTAATATTTTTATATCATTAATTTCTACATTAAAGGAATATTCTCCGGGTTTTATGTTGTTATAAAAATCAGAGTTAGCACTATCCCATATAACGGAAATAGCAGAATTACCGTTTCCTACAATGTTTTCTCTGCCTTCGTAAATATTAGTTTTAGGTCCTCCATTGAATGAAGCGACAGCCTGATGAGATAATTTTAATTGAATCGTATCTCCTGAAGCAAAAACATTATCTGCAGATGCAGGAGCTACTCCGTTAGCATTAACTTTACCGTTAATAAAATCATCCCATCCCTGTATAGAAATATCTATTGAAGTTTTTCCGCCGTCTGCTCCTGTTTTAGTGAAAGTATTTGTAGTAGCTCCGTTTTGAGCCATTTGTATATAATTATCGGCATTCGGAGCAGTATCATTAGTGAGTTGACCTGACTGATTACTGTAGACTTTCCAATTTCCTGAACCAGCATAAACTAAATATACTGTTTCGTTAGTGTAAGTTGCCTCGTCATTAATTTTTGTGTTGCTGCTGTCGAAAAAATTGTTTGCGGCAGACACATTGTCTTTATCAGAATGGAAATCATAACTGAACTGAACTTTCTGAAAATAATTGTCTGTTTGTAAGAAAAAGATTTTATTATCTTCAAAAATTACCGGATTTTTTCCGCTCGGTAAATTTGTTCCTGTTGTTTTCCATATTTCTGAAACCTGGCTTAAAGAATTACTGTCGTATGATGAATCGAAGTCTATCACTGATTTTGAAAGGTAAATGCTTTTATCATCTGATTTTCTGAAAAATAATCCGCCGTATTCATCAGCGTAGGTTAATGAATAATTTGATTTTTGTTCGATTGAAGTTGTTCCTGAAGTATTATCAAAATCAGCGTTTTGAACGACAGCATCTTTTATTCTCAAACTAAAACTATCGCCGAAACTATAAGGTTCATTATCAATATTTAATTTTAAAAACGATGAATTGACCTGTGAATTTGAAATACTGTAAAAATTATTTTTAGATGAATCATTCAGATGAGCTTCATCTGGATCAATTTCAAGATCCCCGTCAGAAATATCTGTTTGCGTCGGGTTTACATTTATCCAGAAATTATCGCCTGAAGCCACATTCCCCAGTGAACCGTATTTTTGACTGTTGACTTCCCATATTCCGTTTGTTTCATCTATAAGATTGAAAGAAATATAATCTTCAACAATATATTTTCCGAAACTGCCGATATTATCCGCAATAGAATCAATTGAT
This sequence comes from Candidatus Babelota bacterium, assembly GCA_017999075.1. GTDB lineage: Bacteria > JAGOBX01 > JAGOBX01 > JAGOBX01 > JAGOBX01 > JAGOBX01. The sequence goes on from JAGOBX010000090.1 coordinate 4,585, forward strand.
ACTTTATCTGAAGTTATATCTCCGCTTATTATGTCGTCATAAGGTTTAAGATTAATTAAATTGTATCTGTCGCTTAAACTTGTAGAAGGAGAAGAAGAATAATATCTGTAATTTTCTGCAATATAGTCATTTGATAAACCGATATTTTTATAAGTATTTCCGCTTATAGAACCCTGCATAACAGTTTTGTTGTTGCTGCTGTCAGCAGGATCAATTTCAGTAACAAAATTTGAAATGATCTGATATGAAGATTCTTCGTATAATTTTACAAGAGTATATTTTGAAGTTGCATCAGGAGTTGTTGCCCAATTTGCATCTATGCTTGCTGTTTTTGTTGTTCCGTCATAATCTGTTATTTTTCTGAATTGGCCTACGCCTGTTCCATCAGTGATAAAAACTCCCCACCCATTAAAATAATCGTCTATTCCTGAATATGTATCATCGAAAGTAATGCTGCCTGCGGTTTGCGTTACTGCAGAATGGTTGTTTCCTGTATATTGTTCGGTTGAATCAGTAAGCATTACCATAAATTTTGAAGTATTATTTGGAGCAATATCCCAATCGCTTGCAACTGTTGCTGTTCTTGTGCCTCCGGTATATATAGATATATCTTTATATTGTCCAGCGCCCGGGCCTCCTGTTATAAAGACAGTGTATCCTTTATAAAATGTTGTGAAAGAATCGTTGGTTGTTCCAGGGATATCAGGAAACCTTATTGTTGATATAGAACCGCTTCCTGCCGTGTATTCCGATATAGTTGAACTGAACGGAATCGAATTCGGGAGCTGCATAAGTTTGAATTTTGAATTTAAATCAGGAGTAGTGGTCCAGTTATCAACTGTCGCTGTTTTAGTAGTTCCGTCATAATCTGTAATTCTTCTGAATTGTCCTGCGCCTGTTCCAGAAGTAATATAAATTCCCCAATTATTGTAATAATCGTTTAATGAACTTGACAAAGAAGATGATTTTATAGTGTTTGCGCCTATTGCGGTTATGGTTAAATTATCTGTTCCGTAAAATGTATTTTCTATCGTAGCAATTTTAGTAGTTCCGTCATAATCAGTTATGGTATTGTATGTGCCTGCGCCTGTTCCGTTATTTATGTAGAACGCCATACCTGTATAAAAATCGTCTTCGCTTGACGATGATTCGTTTAACTGAATTGTATTTTGAGTAGTATTATTGAATTGCAGTAAAGCATTTTCTTCAATAATTCCGCTGTATCCTATATAATATTTTCCGTCTGAACTTTTAAGTATTTCCGGATAGCTTGCAGGACTTGATATGCTGTCGGAAAGTTCTGTTATTGAACCTGCATTGCTGTAATCCGTGTCAGTTACATCAAAATATTTTATCGGATGATATATATAATATTTGGAAGAAGAGGTCGTACGGCTTAATAAAGGTTCATTTAACCATGCATTTTTGTTGACTCCGTCGTATGAAGAAATAGTCCGCACCTGACTTCCTATAGATATCTGCATGCCTGTATAATAATTATCCACGCTGCTTGCAGTTGATTCGAGTTTGACATACTGGTTTGTAGTTGATTTTACGAAACCTGCTTCGGTTTGTTTGAATACAGCCATTTTTCCGTCTGCATCTATGTAAGAAGAAGATAAAGTTCCTCCAGGCAATCCTAAATTTTTTATGAATGTATATGTGCTGGCTGCTACAGCAGCAGGATCAGCCCAATTACTGTCAACTGTAGCTGTTTTTGTTATTTCATTGTAAGCTGTGACAGTTTTAGATTCATTGTTTACTGTTATTATTGAACCAACATAGGAATTTGCAGTGGCTGAAGCAGTGGCTGCGAGAGTAATTGTGTTTGCAGTAGCTCCAGTTGCGGTGCCGCTGTGATTTGCGCTGATTATTGCAGCGTCTTTAAATATATTTGATGTTGTAGCTCCTTCAAAATTGTAAATTTTAATTTTTTGCGAATCAATATTGTCGTTATAAACAATAGAATATTTTCCTGATTCGTATTCTGTAATATCATATTTCGAACTTGAATCTCCGCCGGCTATTTTGACTCCGGTATAATACGGCTTAAGATAATTAGCCGAACTTTCGTTCATATCAAGAGAATATAACCCTGATGAATACAGCTTATATTGGGTAGTATTGTCAGGTCTGTTATAATCACTTGTAAAAGTAACCTGGTATACTGAAGAAGCATTAGGTATAATATTGTTTATTACATATTGAGATGTAGTATTTATAGCTACATCAATTGTGTAATCCTGACCTGTTATTGTGCTGCCGTCTCCGTCTGCCCAGTTACTGTTTACAGTTGCTGTTTTAGTGGCGCCGTTATATGCTGTAATGGTTTTTATTTCTCCATTAACATTTATTTCAGAACCTGTATATGCATCATTAACAGCAGAAGCTCCTGCGCTGAATGTTATAGTATTTGCAGTTGCAGCTGCAGAAACACCGCCGTGATTAAGAATTCCCTGTTCGGATATGTTCCAATCCGAATCAACAGTAATTTCATTTGTAGTTGCGTTATAAGCTGTTATATTTTTTGTGGAATTTGTTATTCCTGCGGTTAAAGTTACAGAAGCTCCAGAATAATAATTTGTATAAGTTTTTATGTCTCCTGATTCGAGAGCTAAAGTGTTGGTTCCGCTTCCTGCGCTTGCTGCATTTCCTGTAACGTTAGTATTCCAATCCGTATCTAAAGTTAAAGTATTTGTTCCGTTATTGTAAGCTGAAACAGTTCTGATTTCTCCTGCAGCAGGTCCTGAAATTATTTTTACTGATGCGCTGGTATAATTTAAGTCGGGAGCGTCATCAGCTAATATTATTGTATCCAAAGCTGCTCCGTTTTTTGCCTGTGCTTTATGAGTCGTCCAATCGCTGTCAACTGTCGCAGTATAAGTAGATGCATCGTACGCTGAAATTGTTTTAGTTTGAGAATAACCGCTGCCTGAAGTGAGAGTTATTGTAGAACCTGCATAAAAATCATTTATATCTTTTCCGATTGGATCAAGATCAGCAGAATTAAATTGTATTGTGTTATTTCCTCCGCCTGAACCTGCCGCTGTTCCCGAAGAAGATGTCTGACCTACGAATAATCCAACGTCTCCGGCTTTTTTTAAACCGTACATATTTATTATTCCATCTACGCTAATTTTTGAACCGATATTTACTTCGTATGCCCCGCCAGATTTGCTTGCTCCGTAAACTTTGCTTAAATCAAATTCAATATTATTTTCAAATTCGATTTCCAGATTATTTGCGCCTGCTGAAATTTCGTTGGATGAATAAGAAACGCCGTTTATTGAAAAAGTTTCTGGAACTGATAGTGTTCCTGAAAAGTTTGAGCCGCTTAAAGTTGTAACATTCGGATCAATAGTTTTTTCTGCTGAAAAGATTTTTTTGTTTGCTAATTCTGTAATGCTCAGATAATCTTCAATTTTTGAATTGATATCTTTTAATTTTTCAGAAAGCGATGAAATGCTGTTTATGGTTTGTTCACTGTCGTTTAATTTATAATCAAAAAAGTTTGTAAGCACAATTTTTGCTTCTTCAAGAAGATTTATAATTTCTTTGTAAGAATTTTCTGAATAATCTATTCCTACTATACCTTCCTGGAGGCTTTTTCTTACTCCATTCATAGCATAAGTTAAATTATATATGAAAGAAGGCATAACAGCCTGAAAATTTGCAGATATGGTTTCTCTGTCTAAACCATAAGCATCATCAATTTTTGACAGTTTTGATTGTAATACATTTGAAATTTTTGTAAATTGCGACTGAATTGCAGAAGAATTGGAAACTTGATTTAAAGACATTTTTATCCTCCCTGTTGTCTGTAATCAAAATCCGTTTGTTTATGTAAACCTTATTCTATTATTAATATATCAAAATTTTATACTAATGTCAATTTTTATTTATTATTTTTTAAATATATAAGATTTTGTTGACATATCCTGCATTTTAAAATATAATTATTAACAAAATTTAGATATTTTTTCAAGGATTTTATAAAAATATGAATAGTAATAATAACTTTAGATACGAATCTGTTTCTTTTGCCGTTCCTGCGTTTACTACTGTAATAAAAACTATAGTAATTATAAATGCCGCATTGTTTTTTTTAGATAATATTTTTTCTAATCTCAATATTTCATATTATTTTGTGTGGTCATATAATGCTATAATATATAAATATGAAGTGTGGCGGTTATTTACTTATTCATTTGCTCATTTGAATTTGCCTGATTTAATTTTAAATATGCTTATACTATGGATGTTTGGTTCTGAATTGGAAAATAAATGGGGAACGAAATTTTTTGTTAAATATTATTTGGTATCGGTTATAGGTGCAGGAATTTTATCTCTTCCGTTTGCAATAAACAGCAGTATGCCGTTATGGGGTGCAAATGCGGTAATTTTGAGTTTGCTTACTGCATATGCCGTGAGTTCCCCTAATAAAATAGTTTATTTTATGATGTTTTTTCCTATGAAAGTAAAATGGCTCGTTGCTGTCATAGGGTGTATAAATTTACTTATGGTTAAACCGGACGATAGCAGCAGCCTTATGTATTTGCTTCATATTAACGGAATTGCCGCAGGATTTATTTATTTAAAGTATTCTATAATTATTGATATGATAAAAAATAAATTCCGCAGAAGAAATATTTTTGTTGATAATTTGAAATATATTAAAAATTCCGGATATAAAAAAAATTACGATAAAATTAATATTTATTCGTTTAATGATACTAAAACTTCAATAGATTCGCGAAAAACGGGAAAAAATGAAGTTAAATCAGAAATAATAGATTTGGATAAAAAAATTGATGAAGTTCTGGATAAGATTAAAAATAACGGAATGGATTCGCTTAATTATGAAGAAAAAATGTTTTTAAAACGCGCCAGTCATTTATTGAAAAATAAATATTCTGAAAATAATGTTAAGGATTGATTTATGATTGAAAATATTTGCTGTAATCCTATAGGCGTGTTTGATTCCGGATTAGGAGGGTTAACTGTAGTCCGTGAATTGAGAAAACTTCTTCCTTTTGAAAACATAATTTATTACGGCGATACAGCTCGTGTTCCATATGGTTCAAAATCCAAAAAAAAAATAATTGAATTTTCTATTGAAAATGCGAAATTTCTTTTGCTTCATAATGTTAAGATTATTGTAATCGCCTGCAATACTTCTACTGCAGCAGCTCTTGATGAAATAAAAAAGGTTTCAAAAGTTCCAGTGGTCGGAGTTATTAATCCTGGTGTTAAAATAGCTGCGTCAAAAACAAATAATAAAAAAATCGGAGTTATCGGAACTTTAGGAACGATAAGCAGCGAAGCTTACACAAGGCATCTGCTTGATTTGAATGATAATATACATATTTATTCTCAGCCGTGTCCGTTGTTTGTTCCTCTTGTGGAAGAAGGCTGGACAGATAAACACATTACAGAACTTGTTATTTCCGAATATCTGACGCCGTTAAAAATTGCCGGTATTGACACTCTGATTCTGGGATGCACGCATTATCCT
>JAGOBX010000091.1 GCA_017999075.1 Candidatus Babelota bacterium
ATTTTCACCGTACATCATATCAAGATGCCATTCTTTAGCAATATGATCCCTATATTCTATCATTTCGGCTATTTTATAATGTGTATCTATGTGCACTAAAGGAAATGGCACGTGTCCAAAAAAAGCCTTTCGCGCAAGCCACAGCATTACAGTACTGTCTTTACCTATTGACCACAACATACATAAATTTTTAAATTCACTGTATGCTTCTCTTAAAATATATATGCTGTCATTTTCTAATTTTTCAAGATGATTCATAAAAATTTCCCTACAAACAATCCTCTGAATTTATTTTCTTATATTATGGGAATGTATCCAATTATTAAACATAAATTCCATTCAACTGCTTTCTCATCGCGAAATTTTATCATTTCAGGAATTTTATAAGTAGTATCTATATGAATTACAGGAAACGGGCAATGTCCTAAAAACGCTTTTTTTACAAGCCACAACATAACAGTTGAATCTTTACCTATTGACCACAGCATAGCCGGATTTTTAATTTTATTATAAGCCTCACGAATTATATAAATTGATTCATTCTCAAGTTCAGATAAATAATCCATTTTTTCTAAATCCTCAAATATTTTTTTTTGAATTCCGTATCAAATATGCAAGTTCAATTGATTTTCTGCATTCCTCTATCCCAAAACCTTTTCCATTCATAATTTCTTTATAAACAGTTGTATGAAGTTCCGTAAACCCTTCTGAAAATTCAATTTCTTCTCCATCAATTTTTAATGAACGAAAAGTAGGTTTTCCGCAATTTTCAGGCAGGTCATTTTTATCTATTGATAAACACCATTTAACATTAGCATTTTCAAGTTCAATATATCCTTCTGATTTTTTTTCATCCGAGTAACATACCTCCTGTTTTTTTACATCACCGAAAATCCAGATAAGAATATCAAAAAAATGTATGCCTATATTGGTTGTCAATCCTCCTGATTTTTCAAGATTTCCTTTCCATGAAAATTGATACCATTTTCCCCGCGAAGTAATATATTTCAAGTTTATATCATATTTATTTTTTTTATTAGATGTTTCGATTTTTTTCTTTAATTCTATCAGTGCCGGATGACATCTTAATTGTAAAATACAATAAATTTTTTTACCGGTCTGTTTTTCTATCTGCTGAAGCGCGTCTAAATTCCATGGGTTTAATACCAAAGGTTTTTCACATATCGCATCTGCTCCTATGCGCAAAGCAAATCTTATATGGGCATCATGAAGATAATTCGGCGAACATATTGTTACATAATCTATTTTATTTCCTGCAAGCAGAAGTTTTTCTATATGCCGGTCAAATCTCTCGAATTCGGTAAAAAAATCAACATCATAAAAATATTTATCCAGAATACCTACAGAATCATTTTTATCAAGAGCTGCTATTAAATTGTTTCCTGTATCTTTAATCGCCTGCAAATGACGGGGAGCAATATATCCGCCTACTCCTATTATCGCAAAATTTTTTTTCATATATCCCCTTCTTGTAAAAAATTTTCCGAACAAAAAATATATAATAAAAATTAATTATCTTTACAGAATCTCCTGAAGCAAACCATCTAACATAAAATATTTTTTTGAACAAATTTTACATTCGAATTCGGATTCATTTTTTTTAATTAATTTTTCTCCGCACCTGCAAATCCAACTTCTTTGTTTTGCAGGGTTCCCATAAACCATACCAAAATCAGGTATATCTTTAGTTACAACGCTGCCAGCTCCTACGAACGCATATTTCCCTATTGTGATTCCGCACACTATTGTCGCATTAGCTCCTATTGAAGCTCCTTTTTTAACAAGGGTTTTCCTGTACGCGGACATATCATTTCTGATAATTTCACAGCGCGGGTTAAAAACATTTGTGAATACCATACTTGGACCGCAGAAAACATTATCTTCCAGAATAACTCCGTCATAAACCGAAACATTATTCTGAATTTTAACATTATTCCCTATTTGAACTTTCCCGCCGATATAAACATTTTGGCCGAATTTACAGTCTTCGCCAATTACAGCACCTGAACAAATATGGCTGAAATGCCATATTTTAGTGTTTTTCCCTATAACAGCTCCATTGTCAATAATACTTGTATGATGTGAAAAATATTCATTCATTTTATATATCTCCTGTATTGTTCTTTTATACTACATCCTCGCAAAATTTTTTTCTTTCCATAAATGAAAAACTATCAGAGTCCATAATTCTTTATAATTATTTTCCTTATTGGATTGATGTTCAAAAATCAGTTTCCGGACATATTCATAATTAAATATTCCGTCACGTGAAATTTTATTTTCGGATAAAACATCCTGCATCAAACCGTTCATATCATTTTTTAACCATCTGGCAAGAGGTATTCCGAACCCTTTTTTTTGTCTGTTCAAAATTATATCAGGAATTTTATTTTTCATAATTTTTTTTAAAATAAGTTTTCTATTATTGCCGTAAATTTTAAATCTGTCAGGCAATCCATTTACAAATTCAGCAAATTCAAAATCTAAAAAAGGCGCCCTGGTTTCAAGAGAATTCATCATACTCGCCCTGTCTATTTTAGTTAATATATCATTCTGTAAATATAATTTCTGATAACATAACCCTGCTTTTTTTATTGCATTCAATCCTGAAAATTTTAAATTTTCTATTGGAGAATACAACCTTTCCAGCCCGGCACTATTTTCTGAACTCAATAATTCCATCTGAGTATTTTTTGAAAAAGAACTCATCCAGACTTCATTACGAATTTCAGAAGAATATGCCAGCCCTTTCAAAGTCTTTTTAATTTTAAAATCCAAACTCATATTTTCATCAGATACAGGCAAAAATGTTTTTATCATTTTAATTATACGTTTTATAATCCATTCAGGAATTCTGAATTCACGAAAAAAATAATGCGCTGAAAACGGATCGTATCCTGCAAACAATTCATCTCCACCATCTCCGCTTAAAGCCACAGTAACAAATTTTCTTGTAAATTTGGATAGTAAATAAGTAGGAATTATGGACGGATCTGCAATAGGTTCATCAAGTTTATTAAAAATATCAGGAATTATATCAAACATAACTTTGGGGTTCAATAATTCCTCATTGTGTTCTGTTCCGAAATGTTTTGCAATAACTGAAGCATATCCGCTTTCATCAAAACTTTTTTCTTCAAATCCTATTGAAAAAGTCTTAATATTTTTCGGAGACATAAACTCACTCATAATAGCTACAACAGAACTTGAATCAATTCCTCCGCTTAAAAAAACGCCAAGCGGCACATCACTTACAAGCCGTGATTCAACAGATTTTTTTAAAAGATTAAATAATTCCTTTTCTGTTTCAATGTCATTTTTTTGATTTTCAAATCTGGAATTTGTTTCTAATGCCACATCCCAGTATTGATTAATTTTTATGTTACCTTTTTCATAAATCAAATAATATCCTGCCGGCAACTTATAAATATCTTCTATAATGCTTAATGGAGCTGGTATATATTCAAAAAATAAATATTTCTGAAGACCTTCAAGACTGATTTTTCTGTCTATTAAAGGATGACTGATTAAAGCTGTTAGTTCAGAAGCAAATGCAAACAATCCGTTTTTATTATAATAATATAATGGTTTTTTCCCAAACCTGTCTCTGCCTGCAAAAACATTTTTATTTTTAATGTCAAATATTACAAATGCAAACATGCCGTTAAATTTCTTTAAACAATCGTATCCCCATTTTTTATATGAGTAAAGCAGAACTTCCGTATCTGAACTTGTTTTAAATTTGTAACCGAAACCTGTCAATTCTTTTTTCAATTCTCTGTAATTATATATTTCACCGTTAAATGTGACTGCATATTCTCCAGTCTCATCAAACATAGGCTGCTGGCCCGAATACAAATCAATTATTTTAAGGCGGCGGTGACCTATACCTATTCCCTCAGAATAATAATATCCTGATTCGTCAGGTCCGCGATGTATCATTGAATCAGTCATTCTTACAATTATTTCTTTATTGCCAGAACCTATAAATCCGCAAATTCCACACATAATTCAAATCCTGATATTCACCGGTTAAACATTATCAAACATCAGCAAATATTACTATTTTTTTATTATTAGTTTCAATATTTTTAATTTGTTCATAAATTTCATACCTGTGAATTAATGAAGTAATTATCACAATGTCAAACCTTATTTTTTCCAAACTATCTGCCGGATAAAATTTAATACTTTTATTTTTTGTTTTTAATATTTTATTTTTATCTGCATCAACTATACCTCTGATATTTAACCCTGTTTCTATTTGTAAAATTAATTCTGTTATTTCATTGGCGCCGTAAAGAATTATCCTTTTGTTGCTGCAATATCCGGCGATTTTATTAAGTTTAATTTGAATTTCATTTTTAATTTCTTTATAAAGAACAAGAATTTCATTTATAAAATCAAACAGATATTTTTTGCGGAGGCGTTCTCCTTCTTCAGTTAAATAATATCTCGTTTTTTTATGATTATCTCCTGCAACCATAATTTTTTTTGATTTCCTGAATTCTGTTATATATCTGTTCACCATAGCAGGAACTATCTTAGAACGTTTTGCAAGTTCAGACTGACTTGTCTTACTATTTTTAGAAATATGTTCAAGAATCAGATATTTCCTGAATTCAGAAGACGGCTCCAAAAACTTTATATTTTCTATTTTATTTATCAACGGCATTTCTAAATTTTTAGCAGCATCCACTGTTTCAAAACTTATGAATTTGTTTAATGAACCTATCAAATAATCATTTAATAACATATTAATCAAAAATTAAAATAATGGGCAGTTTTATATTTAATACAAAAATACAGCCTTAAAAATCATCAGAATAGTTCGACTGTAAAAAAATGAATCTGCCTTTTTCAAAGACAAACAACATTTTAAAAAAATAATAATATAACTAAACAAATTGATAAAACGCCGAAACAGAATTATCATTCACTTAGTAAACGATAACTATTTTATTAAAATTTTCTCAAATGTCAAATTATTTTTTTTAATTTCAAAACAAAATCAAATAAGCTGTTAAGCGGACAAATATAACGGCAATAAAACCTGTAATCTATCATTGAATAAACTAACATAATAATGGCAAGCAAAAAAAACTTTTCATCATACATTAAAGAAAACAAATAATTAAACGGTTCAATATTTAAATTTATTTTATTCGGCAGAAAATATATTAAAAATATCAATAAAATAAAAAATTTTGCATATTTTAAACATTTAATATCGGAAACATAAACCGGAATTTTCATACGTTCAAGGCATTGATGTCCTGCATCGCATGAGCCTCCAAAGGGACATAGGTATGCACAATAAATTTTTCCTTTAATCATAAGAAATGTAAATGCAAGAAGCATCAATATAAGTTCCGGAGTCAACCCGTAAAATTTTATACCTCCTGAAAATATAACTGTTATATCATTTATTGATAAAAATATTCCTGATACAAATCCGAATAATATTATTGAATAAATAATTGTAAAATATCTTAAATATATGCTTTTAAAATAAATTGAACAACCGGTTAAAATAATAGCTGTAATTAATATAATGTATTCATAAAATTTATTTGAATGTGATTCTGATTGATTAAATTTACTGATTTTTAAATACTTTTTTAATGTATAATTTATTCCTTCATTAACAGCATTTGCTGTTACAGTTGCTCCGGTATATCCGTCAATATTTTTTTTAAATTCAAAAGTTTCAGTTATTTTACGATTAGCATATTGTTTAAAAAAATTATTTTTATATAATATTTTTATATAATCCTGAGTTTCGTTATTTTCAAGCAGTTCCAAAAATTCAATTTTACCTTTACTGTCAAAAAAAATCATTACAGGAACTTTTCCGTTATATCCGCGGATATTTTCCGGAACAAAATCATCCGTGAACAGAACAGTTCCTATTAGCGAATTATCTTTACGGCAGATATAATAAGACTTATTTTCCAATTTGATATTATATTCATCTTTAAAAATATTTTTCAAAATCTCTAATCTGCCGGCATTCGACGAATCAGCAGGAAAACTATTGTAAATCCCATAAAAAATAAATGTTACTGCAGAAAAATATAACGCAAAAACAGATATTTTTTTTATAATATGCTTATGTGAATAAAATCCAGGTATAAAAGCAGGCAATAAAATCAGCGATGAAGCAATATAAAATCCTGAAAATAAAACAAGGCTGTTAAAAATTCCAGAGTAAATTACAGAAACAGAAAATGCAGTTAAAAAAGGAGCGCACGGCTGAATGCCGCTTAATATCCCGAAAAAAAATGCATTTATGGATTTAGGAAAACTGTTAGATTCCAAACGGCTGCGGTTTGCAACAAAAAAAAGATACATGCCTGAAATTATAAAAATAATTCTCTTATAATTCTGCACGTAAGATGAAATTTCATTTCCTATATAACCGGCAGAAAATCCTGCTATCAAATATATTATTGCGCGGCCTGACAAAAATAATATTATTTGACGTATAATGTTTGAATGTTTCCGCGCCCCTAAATACCCTGCAACACATATTCCGCAGCTTGACAGGCAATATATGCCCATTGATAGTCCGAGCATAAATCCTGCATTAAACTGTTTTATTAAAATTTCAAAATTGAAAATCATTTCATTTTTCTAAAACACATTCCCGGTTTAATTGAAGAATTTAAATTTAATATATTGGCAGTTGAAGCAGTTCTTGAAGTTTGAAATAATTCAAAATCAAGTCCGCTGAATTTATCATTAGGTTCAATAACTATTTTTTTTCTATCGGTTAATAAAGGATAATAACCTATATATTCTCCAGCCGCATCTCCTAAAATATTATTACTGTTTTTATCTGTTCCGGCAACAAGATAATATCTGCCTGCAGGAATATTGGATATTGAATATTCAAAATTTTTAAAATAATCCGTTGAGGTTTCTTTCACAGTTTGAAAATTATTGTCAGGATCCATAAGCAGAACATATACTTCGTCCGTCAGAATTCTGTTCAACTGATCTGTATGAACAATTACAGTTATTGAATCGTCGCCGCTGTTTGAAGATATAACCGCAAACATTATATAAGAATCAACAGCAGAAGAAAAATTATTTTTATCTACACTGATTTTTATCTCAATAGGCAATGTCTGCTTAGTTACAGCAGCGGAACATTTAGAATCTGATACTGTTATATTTGTTATTGTCAAAGTATCAACGCCAGCATTATATATTTTAATTACCGCAGAATCTTCCGGAAGATATAAGTCAATTTTACTGCTTGATAAAATCATTTTGGCAGCTGAAGAATTAATCGAATTCGAAGCTGAAACCAGACACTTATAAGAATCCGCAAGACCATAACCATAATAATTGTCTTTACCTGAATCTCCCAAATCCAGAGCATTTGAATATAATATATTTTTCAATTCTGCCGAAGATATTCCTGGTTTAACAGAAAGTATCAATCCGCATATTCCAGATATATGAGCCGCAGCCTGCGAAGTTCCCTGATAAACCTGATAATCAGGAGAATTAGAGGGTTCGTTCCAAAACGCGCTTATAATACCATCGGGATAATTATCTTTGTTCAAATCAACAGTCATATCTCCGCCAGGAGCGCAAATATCAATATAACTTCCATAATTTGAATAAAACGTTTTTTTATTATCATAATCAACTGCTGCTACAGAAATAACCTGCTGGTATCCCGCAGGATAAAAATTTAACTGACTGTTTTCATTTCCTCCAGCGCATACTACAGTAATATTCATATCATCAATAGTATCAAGCAATTCTTCAAACGCCCTCGAATAAAATTCGCTGCCGAAACTCATATTAATAATTTTAGCCGCTATGACAGGTTTTATTCCTGAAGAATTATCAAGTCCTGCGGCAAACTTTACAGATTCCATAACATCAGATGTCAAACCTCCATATCTGCCAAGAGCGCGAATCGGCATTATTTTACAATTATAACTTATTCCTGAAATCCCTTCTGAATTATTTGTGTTCGCTGCAATTATTCCTGCAATGTGAGTTCCGTGATAACTGTTTCCTGAAGATGATATGGCATCTCCGCTGTCGTCAGGATCAGGATCTATTCCATCCCCGTCATTTCCTGATTCTGGTTCAGAAATAAAATCATATCCCTGCACTATTTTTCCGGTAAATTCCGGATGATCAAATTTTAATCCAGTATCAATAACAGCAATTATAACTGTATCCGATCCTGATGATATGTTCCATGAAGACGGAACATTCAGGTTAAACAAATTCCATTGAAATGGAAAATAAATATCGTTACGTACAGAACATTTTTTTTGAATATAATCAGGTTCTGCATATTCAATATTTTCAGATTTTTTTAAAGTATCAATTAATTTAAGTGTAAATTTTTCTGAATGGGTTATAATTTCTCTGAAATTATTTTCAAAATCTTTTTTTCTAATATATTCTATTGAATAAGATTTAGTTCCGGAAGCACAAGATTGATTCGATGCAATTTCAAATTTCCCTGAATAAATATTATTAAATATATGCCGTTCACCAGATGCTGTTATTTTCAAGTCAGCAATATTTTCAACAGAAAGAGGCGTCTTTTTCGCTAAAGTTAATTTTGGAGATAATTCAATTCTGTTGTTTTTATATTTGCATAAAAATTTTCCTGGTGCAATATTATTATTTTTTAAATTATCCGAATTATTAAATTGTATCGAACCTGGCGAATAATTCAAACAAGGGGTTAATTTGCCGGATATGCTGCCGTAACCTGAAGTAGAAATTGTTATTTCAAAATCATAATTTCCTGTCTCAGAATATGAATAAATTTTTACAGCAAATTCTGTATATTCCAAATTTTCAACAAATGTAAATTCTTCAGGTTCTATTGTGGATTCAGCCGAACCAAGATAAACATATTCTCTATAAACTGTAAAATCAAAATCTCTTTGCGGACTTTGAAAATCATCGTAACTCAATTTTAATGAAATTTTAGATGGTTTTAATATTTTAAATGTGTATACATCAAAATCATTGACTGTCTCAATATTTCCCGATATTTTTATAATTGAATTAATTCCATAATTTCCGATATTCTGAGAAAAAAAAAGGTTGTCGTTATATTCACTTTCATTTATTTCGTAAAAAGTATAATCAGGGTTGGTGGAATTAGTCCCGCAGTTTGTAATAAATGAAAATATAATTATTATAAAAACAGAAAATATAATTTTTTGAATTTTTATATTTTTATTCATCTTTTTCAGAATTATCTGCTTCTTCTTCGCCGCCTCCAGGAACTAACGCTTTACCAACAGCAGCAGTTCCCTTGACTGCGGTTTTAGTCACCTTATATCCTGTCTTAACAGCCGTATAAGGTAATTTAACAACAGCGCATCCGAAACCAAATAAAACCAAAAATAAAAATATTATTTTAATTAATAAAAAGTTAGTTTTCATTTTTTTAACTTCTCAATTCTCTAATTGTAAAACACATTTGTTTGATTAAAGCAAGTCCTATAGCACTGTTTTTTTCTAACAAATAAAGGAAATCCTTTTTTTGAATTATAAAAAGTTTAGACGGCGAAACAGTAGTTACTGTATAAGAATGATTCTTGTCGTCAAGAAGAGACAATTCTCCGAAAAATGAATAATTTTTTATTGTTTCAATAAAAATATTTTTAGACTTATTTTCTTTTTTAAGTTCCCCGTTAACTACTATATACAATGCTTCACCCGGAGTATTTTCTTTACATATTTCAATATTTTCGGGATAATTTTTTTCTTCAAGTAAATTTGCTATACTTGTCAATTTTTCAGCTTCAAGCCGTGAAAAAATAGGAATTTTTTTCAAAAAAATAATGCGTTCCATTAAAGGCAGAAGGTCTGATTTTTCAGGCATAATAAAATCCTCCTCAAATAACAATTTTTTCAATGTTTCAATATTTTGCACAGCTATTTTTATATTTTCACACACCAAAAAGTTTTCATTTATAAAGTTTTGAAGTTTCTGCTCAGAGCGTTCTG
>JAGOBX010000093.1 GCA_017999075.1 Candidatus Babelota bacterium
GAAATGCATAATGCAGTGGATACTGCTGAAATTACCATTGTATCAGGAAGTATTGCCGGATCATTTGACAATAAATAACATTCCACTATAGTTTCATTCCTGTATTCAGATGGAAACAGGGGACGTATGGGTCTGTCAATAATCCTTGATATTATTATCTGATGAAGAGTTCCGGGATTTTCTCGTTTTATATATGAACCGGTTATTAACCCCCGGCTGTAATCTTTTTCAAGATAAGAAACAGATAAAGGAACATAAGGAATATCAGATTGTTTTTCAGTATTTATTGTAACAGTAGCAAGAATTACAAGTTTTCCGTGTTTCAATAATATTGAACCATTGGCTTTTTTTGCTATTTTTCCTGTTTCAATTTTTAAGTTTTTTCCGTTGAATGATGTTTCTAATTTTTTTTCGTTATTTGACATTATTCTTAAATTCTAAAGTTTTATTAGTTATATTTACAATGATTGATTTTCAATTTTATAAATGTTTTTATTATAACTTTCAAATATTAGTTTGTCAATTTTTATTTTGCTTCATATAAATTGAAACATTTTAAAGAACTCACATTGCCGCCTCGTCAAAAGCGTGTTTTAAAAAAAATACAATGTACAAAAGTGCCAGAACAGCCAAAACCAGCGCAACAATGATATTTGATATTTTTTAATTGATTAATTTTAAAGCATATTTATAATAATATTACTATTAAAAAAAATAACTTGTTTTAAGCTGCCGCAAAAGAAGATTAGTTCAACTTCGGCTTGTACCTCGAGTCCTGTGTGCAGTATAAGCCGTGTACTTTATTCTAAATCGAGAGAGAAAGAAAATTGGAAGAAAATAATTATTGGGTATGCAATTTATTTTATGCGAATAGAAATGATGAACGATTAATCGTCCCGAAAAAAATTGGCGTTGGATGGACAATTAATTTTTGCCATCCAAAAGCTAATCTTTGTTTGTTTATAACGATGATGGTTATATTATTTTCTTTTTTTGCTTTTACCATCTGTATGAATTATTCATATTTACAGTCAAATTCAAATATAATTTTCTGGTATTTATTATCAATAATATCTTCATTGGCTGTTTTTTCGCTTATCTTGCTGAAATTCAAACTAAACATAAAAGATATTTATGTTTCTATGTCCTATGGAATATTAGCGTGCTTTATAGGATTTGGATTACAGCAAATTTTTAACGGTATTCCAATATTAATAATTAAAATGGAAAATGTTAAATGGTATTATCATATCTATTTTGGAGCTATGGCAGGCGTATGTCAATCATTTGGTAAATTTGTAGTTATTTTGTTATTGATGAAATTATGTGAAAAGAAAAATACAATTCTTAAACTCGGGCTTCTTGTTGGCTTAGGATTTACGATTAGTGAAATTTCGGTGATAACATTAACGATGATATTTAAGAAGGTATCGTTTTCATTATCATATTTAAGTGTTTTCGAGCGGACATCTGCGTCAATATTTCATATATACACTGGCGGATTAATAGCGATAGGATTAATCAAGCAGACAAATAAGTATTTAGTTTCGGTAATTTTAATACATTGGGTATTAGATTTTATGGCTGGTGCATATCAACATTTTAAAATTTCGGTTTATTTGCTTGAAATTATTTTTTTTACAATATCAATTTTTGTTTTTGCAATATATGTATTTTGTTTGCAAAATACCGTGTTAAAGAGACTCGAATTCGAATAATAACTTATTTGAGATTCAGCGTGGTTTTGGATGACATTTGTCATCGTTTGAAAAAACGGTTGACAATCTGGACAATAGATGTACAGCAGTGTACATAATGGAAGTGTTTCCGAACTGTGAAAAATATTTTTTCCGGTTAATCATCGCGAATAAAAACTAAAAAAAATAATATAATAAAGAAAAATAAAAAAATGCCGATATATATAATATAATATTTATATAATAACAAATATTATCGGAGAGAAAAAATGAATTGGCTTAATGAAGTGCAAAATAGAATTAAAAGAAAAAATCTGGTTCTTTTTGCTAAAAATAGTGAATTTTTAGCAGATTTAACATTATTAATTCAAGAACAAAATCATAGAACAATGGTTATATGGGCATTTGAATTTGCTGATGAAGCTGTTAAAATGTTGCTTGAGCGTTATCCGAACGAAAAACGACTCGAATCTGCTGTAATTACAGCAAAAGATTGGGCTGCTGGTAGAGTAAAAATGCCCGTGGCAAAGCGCGCAATTTTACAGGCTCACGCAGCGGCAAAGGAAATTGAATCTCTTGAAGATATAGCGTTGTGCCACGCGATAGGGCAAGCTTGTGGTGTGGTTCACGCAAACGGACATGCTATTGGATTTCCAATTTATGATTTAACATCTATAATTAGGCATTATGGTGTGCCTGAATGCGAAAAATATGTTGAGAAGCGTAAAAAGCAATATATTGAACGGATATATTATTGGCGAGAACATTATGAAGACTATCCGTGTGAATGGGCTGAGTTTATGATTGCAGATTGATTTTGCATTAATTATTAAAAAAATGAGCGCAGCTATATGTTTTTTTTGATTTTTTTCGCATACATTTTGTGTGTGAAATTTTCATCGGATTTTTAGCTTGAAATATAATAAAATTATAGGATTCTTTGTTTTCGGTTAATTTGATTATGAAATATTCAGGCTAAAGAATCAGAAAAAAACTGACGGAAATATAATGAAATATTTTGCTCATTTTAATAAAAGAAAAATTCGAAGAATGGTTGCATAAAATTAACATAAGAAAACATCAGTTCAGTCAAATCCCTCGAATAAAAAAAGAAATAATTTTTTTAGAAAAACTCCTGAAACATGCGCATTCTCTTGTTAAAAAAGAAAAACATCAAATCAAAAACAAGCAAGTAAAACAAAAACTTCAAAAAAAGTTAAAATAATACTTGACAAATAAACCTCTTTGTGCTATATTTGTTGTGTAGGTAAAAAGAAAACTTCAATAAAAAGAGGTTATTATGAAATTAAGTGAACTTTCAAGTATTATTTCTGGACATTTATTCAGAACCAAAATATCCCATGAGAATAAAGGAAATTATTCTGTTATTCTTATGAGAAATATTAACGATGACAATACAGTAAATTATGACGAGTTGATTAAAACATCAGTTGAAAAAATCAAGCCGGAGCAATGTATAAAAAAAAATGATATTCTTTTCAGGGCAAAGGGAAATAATAATTATGCCACATACATTGACAGGGACCTTGAAAATACTACCACCAATACCCATTTTTTTATTATTCGTGTTAAATTTGAAAAGATTCTGCCTGAATATCTGGCTTGGTATATAAATCAAAAACCTGCGCAAATGTATTTTTTACAGCACTCTCCTGGAACAGTTATTCCAATAATTACAACTAAGAATTTGGGAAATCTCAATGTTGTTATTCCTGACATTACAACTCAAAAACAAATCATTCAAATTCATAAATTAAGTATAAGAGAAGAAAGTCTGTCAAAACAGATTGTATATAAAAAAAAGCGGTTAATTGAAGCTTTACTAATAGAAAAAATTAAAGGGGGAGTAAAATGAGTGATTCACCAAAAGTAACTCAAAACGAAATTAATAATCTGGCTTGGAAGGCCTGTGATACTTTCAGAGGAGTTATTAATGCGGATCAGTATAAAGACTATATTCTTGTCTTTTTGTTTATTAAATATATCAGCGATGTCTGGAAAGAGCATTATCAGCAGTATAGCGAAATGTATAAAGGAGATGAAGTCCGTATTCAGCGCCGTCTCGAGCGTGAGCGTTTTTTTCTGCCTAAAGAATCAACTTTTGATTATATTTATATGAACCGCACCAAAGATAATATTGGAGAAATTATAAATACTGCTTTGGAACAGATTGAAGAAAAGAACAAAGAAAAACTTGAAGGCGTTTTTCGTAGTATAGATTTTAATTCGGAAAATCTAGGTAAAACAAAAGATAGAAATAAACGCTTGAAAAATTTAATTGAGGATTTTGCGGATTCAAAACTTGATTTTCGATCCTCTCATACAGGCAATCAGGATATTATCGGAAATGTTTATGAATATTTGATTTCAAGATTTGCCAGCGATTCGGGTAAAAAAGGCGGAGAATTTTACACGCCGCCGGAAGTAGCGCAGCTATTAGCAAAAGTTTTGGGACCAAAATCAGGAATGAAAATTTGTGATCCAACCTGCGGGTCAGGGTCGCTTCTTATAAAAATAGCCGATGAAATTCAGGACGGAAATTATTCTCTTTATGGACAGGAAAGTAACGGGAGCACCTGGGCGCTTTGTAAAATGAATATGTTTTTGCATAGCAAAGATACCGCCCGAATCGAATGGGGCGATACGCTTAATACGCCGCTGCTTATTGAAAATGATGAGTTGATGAAGTTTGATATTGTCGTTGCAAATCCTCCGTTTTCGCTTGATAAATGGGGGGCGGAAAATGCCGCTGCCGATAAATATAACAGGTTTCATCGTGGCGTTCCGCCGAAAAATAAAGGAGATTACGCGTTCATCTGTCATATGATTGAAACTGCTCTTACTAAAAAAGGGAAAGTCGGCGTTGTGGTTCCGCACGGCGTTCTGTTCCGCGGCGGTCAGGAAGGCGTTATCAGAAAATCCTTGATTACTGAAAATTTTCTTGAAACCGTTATCGGTCTTCCGGAAAATATTTTTTATGGAACAGGAATACCAACTGCAATACTCATTTTTAACAAAGCAAAAAAGAATAATGATATTTTGTTTATTGATGCAAGTAATGAATACGCAAAAGAAAAAACGCAAAATAAACTCAGGCAGGAGGATATTAAGAAAATTGTTGAAACTTGTAGAAAACGCCAGACAATTGATAAATATTCGTATCTTGCTTCAATTGATGAAATCACTGAGAATGAATTCAATTTGAATATTCCTCGATATGTTGACACTTTTGAAGAAGAAGAACAAATTGATATTCCTGCTGCGCAAAAAGAAATTAGCGGTCTTGAAAAAGAACTTGCTGAAGTCCGTCAGCAAATGAACGGCTATTTAAAAGAATTAGGATTTTAGAGTGGGAAAAATTAACCACGAACTTTCACGAACGGACACGAACGAATAAAGTTAGGAGTTTTGAGTTAAATTTATGTCAACAGTGATGACACAAATTGCATGCAATTTTGAAAATAAAAATGTTAGTGCATGTTAGTGTCGGTTAGTGGCAAAGAAAAAAATAACCACGAACAACACGAACGAATAAGTTGAGAGTTGAGAGTTAAAAGTGAAAAGTTAAAAGTTGAGAAAACTTAAAATGTTATTGAATATTTGAGGTTATTATGAAATTGAAAAAAGTTAGTGATTGTTAGTGTATGTTAGTGGTAAAAAAATTAACTACGAACTTTCACGAACGGACACGAACGAATAAAGTTGAGAGTTAAGAATTAAAAGTTAAGAGTTAGAAAAAGTGTCACCGCTGGAGACACAAATTTTAAGGTTGGTGTTTAATTATGAAGTTTGACGAATTAATTAAAATTATTGAAGATACAAGCAGCCGGTTACAAAAACGGGCATTGACATCTGTAAATCAATTACTTGTTATTCGTAATTGGTTGATTGGATGTTATATTGTCGAATATGAACAAAAAGGAGCAGACAGGTCAAAATACGGTGAAAAATTACTTGAGAATCTTTCTTCAGAATTGAAAAAGAAAAAAATTAAAGGTATGTCGTTTACGAATCTTAAAATTTTTCGTCAATTTTACTTGATATACCCGCAAATTATTAAGATATTATCCGAAAAAAAAATTAGTCAGCCACTGGCTGACAAATTTATGAATGCAATTTATCAGGCATTGCCTGATGAATTTGGGATCTCAATTAGTCAGCCGCCGGCTGACAAATCAGGAAATTCAATTCTTCAGCCATTGGCTGAAGAATTAGAAAAAAAACGAACTCACGTAAAACAATATATCGAACCAGCCCTTTTGTTTACTCATCTGTCATTTAGGCATTTTACCGAACTGATTAAAGTTGATGACGCATTGAAGCGAGCATTTTATGAAAATGAAGCAATAAAAGGTAACTGGAGTTCCAGGCAACTAAAGCGGCAAATTGAATCATTACTTTTTGAGCGTATTGGGCTATCAAAAAACAAAACGCAATTATTAAAATCTATAGAAAAAACAAAAGAGATTGTATCTGTTGAAGATACGATAAAAGACCCTTATGTATTGGAATTTACAGGGTTCAAAGAATTACCGGCGTATTCTGAAAGTGATCTTGAATCTGCACTGCTTGATAAAATTCAGGATTTTCTTATTGAACTCGGTCATGGGTTCTGCTTTGAAGCTCGTCAAAAAAGAATAACCATTGATAATGAACACGACAGAATTGATCTTGTGTTTTATCACAGAATTTTAAAATGTCATGTCTTGATAGATCTGAAAGTAAGAGCTTTTCAGCATGCAGACGCAGGACAAATGAATTTTTATTTGAATTATTATAAAAAAAATATGATGGCGAAAAATGATAATCCGCCTGTCGGTATAATTATGTGCACAAACAAAGATAATGCAAAAGTTGAATATACTACCACAGGAATAGATAATAAAATGTTTGTATCTAAATATCTCGTCGAACTGCCGAAAAAAGAAGAATTGGAAAAACTTATTGAATTAAAGGATTAACCACGAACAACACGACGGACACGAACGAATAAAGTTGAGAGTTAAGAATTAAGAGTTAAAAGTTGAGAAAAAATAAAATGTTATTGAATATTTGAGGTTATTATGAAATTTAAAAAATTACCGGATGGCTGGGAAGAAAAATTTAACCACGAACAACACGAACAGACACGAACGAATAAAGTTAGGAGTTGAGAGTTAAGAGTTAAAGGTTGAGAAAAATTAAAATGTTATTGATTACTTGAGGTTATTATGAAAATTAAAAAAATACCCGTTGGCTGGGAAGAAAAAAAAATAGATGAACTGAATATCAGCATTATTGATGGAGATAGAGGAAAAAATTATCCGAATGAAAAAGATTTTTATGATAATGAATTTTGTTTATTTCTAACTGCTAAAAATGTAACGATTAATGGTTTTAAATTTTATGAATGTCAATATATTACAAAAGAAAAAGATTCAAAATTAAATAATGGAAAATTACAAAAAAACGATATTGTTTTAACTACTCGAGGAACAATCGGAAACTTTGCATATTACAATGAAAGTATTACATATGAAAATATTAGAATCAATTCTGGAATGGTTATAATAAGAAATAAAGAAAAATTATTTACTAATTATTTATACTTTTTTTTAAGATCATTTATTATAAAATCGCAAATTAAAAAAGTTGTTTTTGGAAGTGCGCAAGCACAATTAACAGTTCAAATTATTAAAACTTTAAAAATTCTTTATCCGAAAAATTTGATAGAACAGCAAAAAATCGCTGAAATATTATCAACATGGGACGAAGGAATTGAAAAAATTGAAAAATTGATTGAGTCAAAACAGAAATTGAAAAAAGGAATAATGCAAAAAATTTTTTCAGTTAAAAGTGAAAAGTTAAGAGTTAAGAGTTTTAATATTAAAATGCAGAAACTAAAAAATTACATTAAAGAAATTTCAATAAAAAATCGCGGTTCGAAAATATCAACTGTTTTAAGCGTTACAAATTCCAATGGGTTTATAAACCAGGAAGACCAGTTTGAAAGAAAAGTTGCCAGTAAAGATTTGTCAAATTATAAAATAGTAAAAAAAGGACAGTTTGCTTATAATCCTTCGCGAATAAATGTTGGCTCAATAGATTTGCTCGAATCTTTTGAAGAAGGAATTGTCAGTCCGATATATGTAGCATTTGAAACTAAAGAAGAAGAATTATCAAAATATTATTTTAAATATTTTTTGCAAACAAATTTATTTAAACAACAAATGAAAAAATATTTTGCTGGTAGTGTGCGGGAAAGTTTAACTTTTTCAGGACTATCATTCATTAAAATACCATTAGCAGATATAAATAAACAAAAATATTATGTAAATATTTTATTAACAATCGATAAAGAAATAGATTTGTTAAATAAACAGTTGTCATTATTCAACAATCAGAAAAAAGGACTGATGCAGGTATTATTAACAGGAAATATTAGAGTGAAAATTTAATGTTCGTGCCTGTTAGTGCCTGTTCGTGGCAAAAAATAATTAACCACGAACAACACGAACGAACACGAACAAAAAAACGAGGTGGTTATAATGGATTTGATTTTTAAAGACGAATATAACGATATTATGAAAGCGTGTTTAGAAGTAAAAAATGAATTAGGAATTGGGTTTTTAGAAAAAGTTTATGAAAACGCTTTGAAAATAGAATTGGAGTCAATGGGTTATACAGTCAAACAGCAGCATCCAATCAGCGTATTATACAAAAATAACATTGTCGGCGAATATTTTGCTGATTTGGTTATTAACGATAAAATAATTATTGAATTAAAATGTTCGAAAAAAATATCCGATATAGACAAAGCGCAGCTTATACATTATTTAAAATCAACAGGAATAAAATTAGGAGTTTTGATAAATTTTAATAAAGAAACCAATCACTTTGAAATCGAACGATATGTATATTAACGTGGCAAAAATTAGCCACGAACTTTCACGAACGAACACGAACATTAAGGAAGTAAAAAATGAGTTTTAAAAATTTTAATTGGAATAATATTAGACCAATTAATGGAGATGTTAAAATAGGTTTTGAAGAACTATGTTGCCAGCTAGCATACTATGAAAAAATGCCTATCGGCTCAATATATACTCGAAAAGGAACTCCTGACGGAGGAGTAGAATGTTTTTGGAAATTATCGGATAACTCAGAAATTTGTTATCAAGCTAAATTTTTTATAAATTCCCCTACAAATTCAGAATGGTGTCAAATAAAAAAATCTTTATATGAAGCAGTAAATAATCACCAAAATTTAACTCAATATATAGTTTGTTTACCACTCAATTTTTCTGATGGAAGTAAAACAAAAACGAAAAATCAAAAAACGGCTTTAGATAAATGGAATGAATATATAAAAAAATGGGAAGCGGATATAAAAATTAAATTTAAAAAGAAAATCAGAATTTCATATTGGGGTGAAACTGAAATAATTGATAGACTTTCAAAACCTGAACATCGAGGTAGATATTATTTTTGGTTTAACAAGGACTTGTTTACTAATGAATGGTTTAATAATTTTTTTAATGAAACAAAAGCAAATGTTGGAGCTCGATATTCACCGGAAATAAATATAACTCTGCCAATTAATAAAGTTTTTGACACTCTATTAAGAAATGATACTTTATTTTTTGAAATAAGAAAATTGAGAGCTGAATTATTAAAACAAAAACAAGAACTTAATTTTAAAGATAAATTAATTAAAAGTAAAGAAGAATTATTATGTTTACATAAGAAAACAGATGCTCTAATAGATTATTTAAATGAATATATTTCTGGTAAATTTGTCTATATAGATATAACTAAAATAGTCTCTTTAATTAGCGATATTATTACTCAGTCAAATAAATTAAATGAAATAATTAATCAGACTAAAAATGAATATAAGGAAAAAAATGATTATGAATATAAGCTTCATTCGATAAATAAATTTCGACGAAAACTATATGAAATTGAAAATTTTTTTAAACAAAATCATATTAATCTTATTAATCAACCTTTTTTATTAATATGCGGCGATGCAGGTCAAGGGAAAACGCACTTATTTTGTGAGATAATCAGTCGACAGATTTTATCTGGAAAGCCGGCATTGTTATTTTTGGGTATGAATTTTAAAAATAATGATCCGTGGAAGCAAATGTTGGATAGAATAGGATTAAACTGTTCTCGTGAGGAATTTTTAGGTGCATTAAACGCTTTAGATCAATTATCTAACCAAAGATGTCTAATTTTAATTGATGCTCTTAATGAAAGTGAAGAAAGACATTTTTGGAAAACTTATATTG
>JAGOBX010000092.1 GCA_017999075.1 Candidatus Babelota bacterium
TTTCTTGATGATTAGCGTCATACGATCGTTTTAAAAGATAATCAGGAAGTTCAAGCCCTGACATTTTGAACAAGTCTTCAAGCGGCGGCAGAGATTTTGCCAAACCAGACATAAATTGAGCTGTGGAAGTTTTGCCGTCTCCTGAATTCGAAGTTGAATCCCAAACAGTAACTTTATCAATTTTGATATTTTTAATGGCATCAACCTGAGTTTTTACAAGTTCAGGAAGTTTATCTGCTATCATCATAAGAACTGCATTTTTAGGATCGTTTCCGCCAGCGGCATTAACAAGTTTTTCAAATCCTTCAGCCTGTTTGCTTAATATTTCAAAAATACCTTTTGCTTCAGCTTCCATTTTAAAGAAAATAGCATCAGCTTCGCCTTTTGCTTTTCTTCTGATTTGTTCAGCTTCAGCTTCGGCGTCAATTTCAATTTTCTTTTTATTTATTTCGGCAGGAACTACTATATCTGCATTTTTTGAAGCTCGTTCTTTTTCTGCTCTGATAGTTTCAGCTTTACGTTCGGCTTCATACGCTTCAGAAAGGGCTAACGCTGACTGAACTTTTTCAGCAGCAGTGGCGCGTTTATTAGCTTCGGCTTCACGCTCGCGGCGTTCCGCATCAGAATTTGCTATAGTTATTTTTGCAGTATTTTCACCTTCAACTGCAGTAGCGTTTGCTTCTGAGGTTTTAATTCTTGTATCCATCATTGCATTTGCTTTTGCTATATTTTCGTCGCGTTTTGCCTGAGCCACTCTTATTTCTTTATCGCGTTCTGCTTCAGCTATACCAACGTTTTCTGCACTTTTGGCATTTGCCATGTTTATTTGTCTGTCGCGTTCAGCTTCAGCCATTTTAATATCTTTATCACGATCGGCATTTGCCTTACCGATTTCACCATCGCGATTTTGTTCTGCCACACTTTTTTTTGCATCATTAATGGCTTTTGCAGCAGCTTCTTTTCCCAGAGCTTCAATATAACCTGATTCATCGCGGATATCAGTGACATTTACGTTTATGAGTTTTAATCCTATTTTTTTTAATTCGGTTTCAACATTTTTTGAAACATTGGTAAGAAATTTATCGCGGTCAGAATTAATTTCTTCAATATCCATTGTTGCTATAACAAGACGGAGCTGACCTATTATGATATCTTTTGCAAGTTCCTGAACTTCGTTAAGTTCAAGGCCAAGTAACCGTTCTGCAGCATTAGTCATAACCCCTGGTTCTGTAGAAACGCCTACTGTAAAACGTGAAGGGACATCAACCCTGATATTTTGTTTACTCAGAGCTTTTGTTAAATTTACTTCTATTGACATTGGAGTCAAATCAATGTATTCATATGATTGAATCAAAGGCCATACAAAAGCAGCGCCGCCATGAATACATTTTGCAGAACGGTTTAATCCGTTATCTTCGCTGCCGATTTTACCGTAAACTACTAGAATTCTGTCTGAAGGGCAGCGTTTAAACCTTTTTATCATCAATACAATTGAACCGAAAATAATTGCAGCAATAATGCCGACAAGTATTAGAGAAGTTGAAAACGCATCTAAAAACATGATAAATCCTCCTGAAAAATTGGGTTAGTTTTTTGTTTTAATTTTATTTTTTTTTGACTACAACAATATTATTTCCGGCTATTTGATAAACAGAAACTAAAGTGCCGGTTTTAATAAGTTCTTTTTCATCTGTTACAGCTTCGATTTCGCGGAATGATCCCTGAACGTTAATTTGAATTTTTCCGGTTCCATTTCTTGAAGCAGGTATTTCCAAATAAACCTGACCGTCCAAACCAACACAATTTTTTATTTTGAAATTTCCGCTTTCTGCAAGTTTGTTCATCATTACAAAAATTGAAATTACTATACCCAATACAATAATGGATAAAATTGAAGATATGGCTAAACCTGCCCAAATAGGCAATCCGAGTTTAACGCAGGTTATGCCTGACCATCCTAGAACTGTAAAAAATATTACAAAATTACGGAATGTGAAGATAGGATAAGAATGATCTCCGGCATCAGAAAAGTCATGTCCTGAATCAGTATTTAAATCAGAATCTCTATCTCCGCCGCCGATACCGAAAAAATTTAAAAATAGCTGAACTGCAAATAAAACTGTAAACGGAATTGTAAGTCCCCATAATATTTTTTCATATGAAGATGCATTGCCGAGTAATTCGTTCATTGTTATATTTTATCCTTTCTTTAAAGATTTAAATCAAAATATATAAAATTATCACGAAAACGCAATGTTATAAAATGAATAAATGTTTTTCAACTTTTGATGAATCTCCTTGATGAAATTAATTATATTGCTTGATGAAAAAAAATCAATTTAAATTAACGGCTGTAAATTTTATAGGATAAACCGTTCAATGTTGCTGCAACAGAATTCGAAACAACAACGAGTGTGTCTGTTGAATCGAAAATATTAGTTAACAATGTTCCGTCTGTATAATTAAGTTTTAAATTAAGTGGAACATTATTTTTGGTAGAAGAAGATGTATTGAAAATTATTATTGCTTCGGAATCATTTGAATATCTTGAAAAAGCATAAATTCCGCATGTATCTTCAGATTGTAGTTCGGCAAATAAACCGGTTTTAATAAAACTGTATGATGAATCTGAAAATTTGTTATTTACAATTTTTATAAAGTTATAAATGTTGTGTCCGGTATCAAAATTATCTCCTGAAGAAGGACCGAATTCAAAAAGACCATTCCACATATCTTCTCGGACATAACCATCCCCGTAAGAAACGCTCAGTTTGTATCCGTCAAATCCTTGTTCTGTTCCATAGTAAATGCAAGGAATACCGGGATATGAAGCCATAAACAAATATGCAAGTTTTAATTGAGTGTCATATCCTTCAATATTTTGAATATAATTATATTCATCTGTTTTTTTTGAGTTAAACCTGTCAAGATCGTGGTTGTCGAAAAAAGTTACGAGTTTATCCTGTGCAGAAGTATCGTAGTAATTAATATTAGCACGGCGCTGTGTTATTAAATTTGTTGCTCCAAAATTTTTAAATACGTCAATAATAGTTGTTTTCATTGGAAAATAAGTTAATGATTCAAACAGATATTTATCAGGGTTATTTTTTGTTCCTGTATATTTACCTACTTTTTCGTCATCAGTATCACACCAAACTTCCCCGAAAATAAAAAAATTTGTTTTTCCTATTTTAGAACATTCGGATTTTATATAAGGAAGAAAATGTTCCCAAAAAGAAAAATCAACATGTTTTGTGGTATCAATTCTAAAACCATCGCAATCAGTTTTAAGAATCCACCACATATAAATATAGGATAATATTTTTTGAACTTCAGGGTGTTCGGTTTTAATATCATCAAGACCGAAAAAATCTCCTTTAACTCCTTCTATAGGATCATCCCATCCGGAACCGATATTGCCGTAATTATGAAAATAATCAAGGTTTGCAAGATATGAAGGTAAATGTTTTAGTGATTCATCGGAATATTTTAAGGTATAACCTTGAGTATAATTCCAATCATACTTGTTTTCATAATTAGATATTAAATCTGCGGAATGATTTACGATAGCGTCAAAAATTACGGATATACCTCGTTTGTGAGCTTCGCTTACAAGTTCTTTGTATTTTTCAATATTTCCGAAATGAGGATCAATCTCTTTGAAATCCAATATATGATAACCGTGATACGACGGTTTGTTTTTTAATATTGGAGTAATCCATAATGCCGTGATTCCGAGATTCTGCAAATAATCAAGTTTATCTATAATTCCCTGAATATCTCCTCCATGAATTTTTCCTTTATCTGCAGGATCGAACATATCGCCTGCATTTAATTGATTTATTGCAGTGTCTCCGTCATTAAACCTGTCTATCATTACAAGATACATTACCTTGTTTCTCCATTCTGAAGGAGAAACAGAATAAGATGCCGGATTAAATACGTCAATTTTAAAAGAACCTGCGGCAATAGCTGATTTAACTGAATTTCTTACTGTGAATTCCACAACAAATTCCCCAGTATCGGTAACGACTGGTGAAATAGTGAATATTTTTTGAGATGAATCATAAGAGACAAATGAAGGAATTGAGTCTATTGAAACATTAATGTAATCAGTTCCATTATAATAAATATTAAGGTGGTAATATGAAACATTATTTACAAAAGTATATGTGTCATACAAATTATTGATTTGAATCACAGGAAAAGCAGGAGTTTTTTTATAATCGCCGCATCCTGATAATATTATTAAAATTAAACATATGAATATAAGATTAATTTTAAGAACAATCCATTTTTCAGATAAGATCATATTAAAATGACAGATTGACATTGAATATGTTATAAATTTAAGTTAAATATTTTTATTAACCGAACAAAACCGGAACAAATAAGCCGAATGATGATAATAAACCTGCAAACAAAATAAAAATAATAACATAAACCACCAGTTCAATTTTTTCCCATTTTTCCATAATATATACTAATCCTACAAAAATAAAAATATAATATAATATAATATAATATAATACAAGTAATAACAAAATAAATTAAAGGAATATATTATTTTCCTTTTTTTAATAATTCTATTCTTTCATCAAGAGCAGGATGCGTTGAAAATACGCTGACTTTCGAAGTATTGCTTATTTTTAACGTTGCGATTGATTTATGAGTTGTGTCTATAAGTTCAATTGTATTTTTTAATGATTGCAAAGCATGAATCATATTTTCTCGGCCTGCATATTTTGCTCCGCCCGAATCGGCTCTGAATTCGCGTTTTCTTGAAAAATAAGCTACTACAATACTTCCTAAAATACTGAATATTATATCAAATGCTATAACACATATAAAATGTATAAGGGGAGACGGCTGAGAACTTTCATCGCTATCTCTTTTACTTAATGCCATTGAAGCAGCCCAAGCCGCTATCCGAGATAAGAAAATTACAAAAGTGTTTACAACGCCTTGAAGTAATGTCATTGTTACCATATCTCCGTTCGCAATATGGGCTATTTCATGACCGATAACGCCTTTTACAGCCTGGCTGTCAAGGCGATGCAGCAAACCTGTAGATACTGCTACTAACGAATTTGATTTTGAAGGACCTGTGGCAAAAGCATTGACTTCCTGGCTGTCATAAATTCCGACTTCTGGAACAGCAGGCAATCCTGCGGCTTTAGATAATTCTGATACCATGTTATATAAAATATTTTCTTCATAATTTGCTTTTGCTGGTTCTATTATGCGCACGCCCATCATTAGTTTGGCGAAAAATTTACTGAACAACAATGATATGAATGCTCCGGCAAATCCTACCACAGCTGCATAAATCAATAATGAAGTATAATCAATTCCGTAAGCATTTAAATATCCGCGAACTCCAAGTACGGATAAAGTTATTGATATAGTTATCAAAACCAGGATATTAACTATGATAAATAAAAATATTCTTTTAAACATAGACATTGTAAATCACCTGAGAATACATAATATATTTTGCTATTTATTGTAAAAAAAAATATTAAGGTTGTCAATAGTTTTATTTTTTTAATTCCGGGTATTTTTTTAATTTTATGATACAGAATACTTGACTTAATAACTTTTTTTATTAGAATATTTTTATTTTATAACGTTTATTAATTTAAATTGCAGGGGTGTTGAAAAAAATGAAATATGTTGTGATTTTGCCTGACGGGATGGCAGATAACAGGTATCCTGAACTTGGAAACAAATCTCCTGTAGAATATGCGAATACCCCGGGATTGGATTTCATATCAAAAAACGGAATAATAGGTAAAGTAAAAACTATCCCTGAAAATTTACCGAGCGGTTCTGACGTTGCTATTATGTCTGTAATGGGATATGACCCAAAACTTTATTTTATGTCGCGAGGTCCTCTTGAAGCAGTAAGTTTGGATATAAAATTTAATGATCATGATATTATTTTTAGATGCAACAATATTACTGTTAAAGACGGTAAAATGTACAGCTCTAATGCCAATCACATTAAAACAGAAGAATCGTTTGAATTAATAAACTATTTTAATTCGAAAAATAAATTTGAGGGAATACGGTTGTTTCCCGGGACAGGATACAGGCACATAATACTTATAAATAATGTGAAATATCCTGAAATTGATTATGAATCTTTGAAATGTGCGCCGCCTCATGATATTGTAAATTGTGATATTTTGAAAAATTTGCCTGAAGGAAAAGGGTCTGAACTTATAAAAGAATTTATGTTTTTTTCAAGTGAAATACTGAAAGACTATAAAACAAAATCAGGGAATGAACCTAATATGTTGTGGTTGTGGGGCCAGGGAAAAATTAAAAAACTTGAAAAGTTTAAAGAAAAGTATAACGTTAAGGGCGGCGTTATTTCCGCAGTAGATCTTATTAATGGACTTGGGAAATATGTCGGGTTTGATGTTATAAAAGTTCCAGGAGCAACAGGATATTATGACACTAATTTTAAAGGCAAAGCAGAATACGCGATAAAAGCTCTTGGTGATTATGATTTCGTGTTTGTTCATATAGAAGCGACAGATGAAGCTGGACATGATGGAAATCTTAATAAAAAAATTGAAATGATAGAACATGTTGATAAATTTATAATATCGGAAATGCTGAAAGCTCTTAATGATTATGAAGAGTATAGAGTGATGGTTTTACCGGATCATCCCACTCCTGTCACTTTACGAACTCATGAAAATAAACCTGTGCCTTATGCTATATTCGGAAATAAGAATCAGGTTAAATCCGGGAACTGTTTCAGTGAATTTTTTGAGTATCCATCGTCAAATTATTTTTCTGAAGGTCATTTGCTTATGGAGAAATTTATCAGGAATATAGAATATTTTAAATAAATGCAGGTTTAAGAAAATATTGGTAATCCCACACATTACGGGTGGGAAAATAAAAGTGATGTTTTTTTTGTTCGATTTTTATGCGGTCAGGTTACTGCATTCTGGAACTGTTTCCAAAATATATTTATATATTTTTTTTACAAAATCAACTTGTTGTTTATAAATGTATAAATTTTGTAAAAAATGGCAGAACTGTCATTTTGAAACATTCCAATTTTATGAAAAATCCACCAATAACTGAGGGATTAAAAAGATTGATTGAAATTTTTTGAAAAATTGTATGCTATATTATATTATTCCGGCGGAATTTTTTTCTATCCAGCATTCGGCTCCGTTATCAAGTTTTATATTATACCATTCGCCTTTTGTCTGAATTAGTCTGAATTCGACTCCTTCATTGAGAGGTTGGTTGAAACTAGGTTCATAACTTTCTGAATTTCCTTTTCTGGCTGTAACAGAATCTGCCGTAATTACTCCTCGTATATCGTGATTGTCGAGGTAATACTGATATGCAATAGACCCGGCAACGCAGATTGAAACTATAAGAAATATTGTTTTTATCCAATTGAAAAAATGAAGCGGTTTGAATATTTGAAGTGTAAGAATAAAGAAAAATAATGAAACTGATGAAATAAAAATTATAATTCTTGAACTCAAACTGTATGAATAATGCCAGAAAAAAATTATTTCAAGGACCTTATTTATTTGAGGCTTTGCTATTGTGTCATCGAGTTTTTTTATAGTTACAATAATGTTTGATTTTAAATTTTTGTCATTCGGAATAAGTTTTTCAGCTTTTCTGTAATACAATAATGCCACACCATATTGCTTCATCATAAAATAACAGTTGGCAATATTATAAAAAATATAACCGTTTGAAAATTTTTGAATTTCTGAAATTTCATTATATTTATCTTTTGCCGCTGAAAAAAAAGCATTTGCTGATTCATGATTTTTTGTTTCAATTCCTTGATTAAATAATAATTCTGCTTCATCGCGTAATTTTAAAATTTTATTTTTATTATCATCTGCCAATAATACGTTATTCATGTTAGAAGGAATGTATAAACAAAACAGAAAAAATATAAATAAAACCATAACTTTAAATTTATTCATATTTGTTTTCCTCTGACTTCAACCGGTATTTTTTTTAAATTGTTTATCAGACAGGTTTTTTCAGATTCAGAATTTCCCGTAACTGAAAATCTCGCTTCGTCGCATTTAATCAATATTTCAGAACATAAAGAATAAGCTGATTCAGTTAATTTTCCTGAAATTTTTAATAAATTAAGATCGTTTAAAGTAAATTCGCCTTGAGGAAGATTGAATTTATCGCCGATATAATCTGCTGCGGTTTTTGCTGCTTGTTCAAAAAATTCTTTATTATCGGCAGAATTAATATTTTGTTCGAGTTTAGAAATATTAGTTTTAAATTTAGATTCGGCAAATTTGTTTCTTGCAAATCCCGAATCTGTTTTAAGTTTATTTAAATAACGCATTATAATATAAATTAGCAAATATATTGAAACAGGAATAATTGAAAATAACAATATTAAATAATTATTATTTTTTAATCCGGTTTTCAATATTAAACTGTTATCTGAATAATTGGCCATAATTCCGGTAGCTGTTTCAATTAGATTAGTTTGTTCTTTTTCTTTGCTGAATAATGGAATATTGAATCCAGCCGGAGCTTTCTGGTTTGTAACTAAATCTTTACCTGTAACTTGAACTGTGGGTTTAACAGTAAGCTGTATGGGTTTACTGAAAGATTTTTCGTATTTTCCTGTGTTAGGATTAAAATAAATAAGTTCTATGGAAGGAAATTCTTTAACTTTATCAGATTTAGGCCTTATTGTAACAGAAAATTCTTTTGTACCATCGGATTTCATTTCTCCTGGGGTAGCATCTTTTCCAATATCAAAATTATCATTAATTTCTTTGTTTGATTCGATATCCGGAAGTTCAACTGGATCCATCAAACCTGTTCCTTTTACATTTATTGTCAGAATCATAGGATCGCCTACATTAAGTTTAGTCAAATCGGTTTTTGTTGAAATACTATATTTTCCTACAAGATTAGTTTGTTTGCCGAATTTCCCTAATGACGGAAGATTTGATACATTGAGTTTCAATTGATTTGATGACGCATATAATTCTTTTACAACAGGAACTTCCTGTTGTCGGACATATCCGAAAAAGTCGCGGTATTTTTCTGTTCTTGTACCTGTAACTACTTTTGCTTTTATATTTACGGGGGGAAAATTAATTATGCCTTGTTCTTTGGGATAAATTGTTGCGCCGAAATTTATAACAGTATAATTTATATCATTCTTTTTTTCAGTTGTAATCCATCCCGAAAAATTTTGGTTTCCGTTAACTGTTATATTTTGTTTTTTTTCCTGATTCTGGTTTGATAAATCACGTAAAATAATATTTTTGTTTAAAAATCCCGGGACAGAAATATTATATTCCCCGACATTTTTTGTTACATACCATTTAACAATGTAATCTACAGGAGTGTTAATGTAAACAGATTCTTTTTTTAAAATCTGTTCGACAATCATTTCATCTGAAACCGGAGGTTTTGAAACCGCTAAATTTAATCTGTTTGACTGGTATTGTTTGCCGTCAACTTTTACGCTGAACGGAGGAATATTATAGGTTCCAGGTTTATATGCAGTAACTGAGAAGGAATAAGTCGTAGTTGTTTTTGATACTGATTGCATTTTACCGTTAATAATAGAAATGTTCTGCATTGAAGAATGAGATGGTCCTCCGCTGAACACAATATTCAAACCGTCAACGGAAGGAGAAGAAGGTCTGTCATTTGTAGAAGAATTGACTTCAATTGTAATATTTGCCTGGTCCCCGATATATAACACATTTTTATCAATAACAGATTTAACCAGAATTTCAGCGGAAATATCAGTTTGAATTAATATGATATTTATTATTAAAAATAATAAAAATATAATTTTATTTTTTGAGTTCATAAATTTTGTTAATAGTATTATCTATAATAAAAAATTCAAGATTAACATTAAAAATTTTGCTGAAATATTTTACCACCATTCTTCGCCGCGAATTCTTCCGGCACCTTCAATGAATTTATATTTTTTATCTTT
>JAGOBX010000094.1 GCA_017999075.1 Candidatus Babelota bacterium
AATAATAGCTATTATTTTGATGCTTTTTTTTAAATTGAACTATTTTATTAATTCTGATCATAACGGTTGGGATTGGTTTTGGCAGAATATTTCAACTCAATATCTTAGAATGGATTTGTTAAAATGGATTTGGTATATGCACAGCCAGCCGCCAGGGCATAACCTTCTTTTCGGGATATTTATAAAATTATTTTATCCCAACCAATATCTGATGTTTCAATTATTTTCAATTTTTACAGGCGCGCTGATGATGGTTTTATTATATGAAATTGCCGACTATTTAATAAAATCAAAATTGTTAAAAACTGTATTGATTGCGCTTATTTTTTTTAATCCGGCAGTGTTTCTTTTTGAAAATTATCTGCTTTATACTTTGAACACCGGATTTTTAGTTGTACTTTCGGTCTATTGGGTGATGAAATATACAGTTACTTTTAAAAACGTGTATTTGTATTTATTATTTGCGACGATAAATATTCTGATTCTCTACAGAAGTTCATTTCATATAATTTTTATTCCTGGTTTACTTTTATATACTTATATTTTTATAACTAATCGAATTAGAACTATATTCATTTGTATACTGATTTCTTCTTTGAGTTTTGGATGGTGTTTAAAAAATTATTTATTATACGGATTTTTCGGAACAAGTAGCTGGTATGGATTAAATATTTATAAATTCATAACTACCGATTTCAATCAGGAATTAAGAAAAAAGGTTTTAAAACAATCTGATATTCCTTTATTGGTGTCAGAAAATAATCATTTTTACACTGAAGATATAACTAAATTTTCAGTTTACGGATTTAACAAAAAATCCAGACACGATTTTTTGAATGATAATAATTTTCATAACATAAATATTCCTGATATATCTAAAAAACATTCTGAGGCTGCAGTAAAAGTTATTAAAATTATACCTGAACATTATTTTAAAAATGCAGTTAAAGCATTTATTCTTTTTAATAAGCCGTCTTATACTTACGATCACCTTGAATCAAATAAGAAAAAAATTAAAAAATTTGTAATCTTTTATAACAATTTGGTTTTTCCGGACAATTATATTTTAAAAAAAATTAATGGAAAAGATATTTATTTTTTTTCTGGAATTTTATATATTATATCCGGTATTATTATTTTTTATCAAATTTTTTTTCAGTTTTTAGTGAATATTAAACATAAAAAAATATATAGCCCTGAGTGTATACTTATATCATTTATTTTATTTGTGCTTATTTTTTTCACTTTAATATCTTGTTTTTTTGAAATAGGTGAAAATAACAGGTTCAGGTTTTCTATTGAACCATTTATATATTTGATATTTTTTTATGTTATAGATGATAAAATAAATTCAAAAAAATGGAACTTTTAAAAATAAAACTACTCTTATATTTATAAAATTCAGCAGATTTTTTTGAATATAATAAATTTATAACAAAACGGTTGGTAAGAAAATGAAAAAATATTTTACAGTCAGTCATATAATACTGTTTATAATAATTATTGTTTTGGCAGTCTTAAATATAAAACAGAACATAATATTCTGCAAGTATAACGAAAAAAAAACAGGGGGCAAAGATATATCTAAAAAAATAGAATATGATTTTAAAACAATTACGAAAAAGATTAATTTTAACGAAGAACAAATTAAATTGGCTGAGTCAATAAAGAATGAATTGATTCTTTTGAGCAAACAGCAGCGCGAGCTAAAAAATAAAATGCTTAATGAGTTTATTGATTTGTTCAAAAATGATAATTTTGATACAATGGCGCTTTTTGAGAATCATAAGAAAAATCAGGAAATTTCGACAAGCCAATTTTATTTTATTACAGAAAAATTTAAAGTTTTACACGACAATATTACTGTATTGCAGAGAAACGAATTAGCGGAAATATTCAGAACAAAATTTAACAAAAAAAAATAGCGCGGAAAATTTTTTAATGGATAATAAACAATTTACGGATATTGTAGAGCAAACAAAAGGCGTGGTTATATCCGCGTTAAAACAATATTTGAATAAAAATTTGTATGATAAGATCGATGATATAGTTCAGGATATTTATTTGAAAGTCTATAAACAATTGAATGAAAATAAATTTTTAGGAGAATCAAAAATCAGCACATGGATATATGTGATATCTAAAAATGAAGCGTTTGCTGCGAACAGAAAATATTCTAAAGAAATTAAACTTCGGAAAAAAATGGAAGAAATGTATATTTTGAATTCAGGAAGTTTTGACGAAGACAGCTATACTGCGGATATGAAACTTGAAAAAGTAAAAAAAATTATTTGTTCGCTTCCTGAAAAATATAAAGACACATTAAAATTATTTATAAAAGGAAAAAAAGAAAAACAAATTGCCGAAGAATTATCTATAGCTCAAGGAACGGTAAAATCAAGATTATCAAGAGGAAAACAAATAATTCAAAAAATATTTATTAAAACCGGAGGCGTTGAATGAGCCGTTTAGACGATGAATTGGCTAAAAGGTTAAATGATAAAGAGTGGAGTAAATTGATTGCTGAAAATGTAATAAATAAATATAATGAGCAAATTTCAATAAAACCCTATTTTAAAATTGCATGGTCAGCAGCAGCTATAATAATTCTGTTTGTTACTTTATTTTTTAATTATTATTCTAATGATGCAGTTTCATCTGCGCATCGCATACAGGAATCAGTAGCTAAAGACGTTATTAATGATGAACAAATTGATTCAAATATTAATATTACCGAAGAAATTGCTTACCTGTTGAATTAAAAAAAATATTTATTTTAGTTTAATGATAAAGGAATTTTTATGAAACAATTATTTTTATTTTTTGTTATGACATTATTATTTTCAATAAGTTTGTCTGCTCGGGAGAAATCTGTTATGAAATTAACTCTTGAAGACTGTTTGAGAGCAGGTTTAAATAACAATTTTGATGTTAAAATTTCAAAAATAAATCTTGAAATTAAAGAACAGGACATTATAAAAAAAGAATCTGAATTTGATCCTGATTTAAGTGTTTCGCTTGGAAAAAATTCTAATTCTTCAAATCAGAATTATGCTGATTTTTCCATAACTAAAAAGACTCAAATAGGAACAAATTTACAATTATCGCATAGTATTGACAGAGATAATTATAATAGTTCATTCGGAGGTTCTTCGTATAATTCCAATATGGAATTTAAAATTGTCCAACCTCTTTTGAAAAATGCCGGAAAAACAGTTAATACTGTATTTTTAAAAATAGAAAACAATAATAAAGTTATTTCAGAAAACGATTTGACTGAAAAAATAATGCAGTTATCTGCAAATATAGAAAAAAAATATTGGGATTTAGTTTATTATGTGGAATTGTTGGAGCTGAAAAAACAAAATTTAAAATTAGCTGAAGATTTGCTTGAAAATAATAAAAAACAGGTTATGCTTGGATCTCTTGCTCCTGTTGAAATAACTCGCGCTGCAGCCGGAGCAGCAAATAGAGAAGAAGGAATAATTACCGCTGAAAATAGTTTAAATGGAATAAGAGATGATTTATTAAATCTTATGAATATTGCAGATACTTATATATCCTGGAATGGTGAGCTTTTTCCTGAAGATAAACCTTCAATTACCGAATCAATTCCTGATTTGAAAGAATCAGTGGATTTCGCTTTTTCAAATCTGCCTGAATATTTGACATTCAAAAAAAAACTTGAAAACAGTTCGTTGAAAATTGAATATTACAAAAATCAGGAACTGCCTGCTATTGATCTGGAGACTACTTTCAAGCTGAATGGGATTGATGGGACTTGGGTTAATTCATACGAAGAAATGAGTGATTATGACAATAAATCGTGGTCACTAAAATTTGGATTTAAGATACCTATAGGTGATAGATACAATAAATCGACAATAAAACAGGAAAAATTAATTAATGCGCAGTTAGTTTTTGAATTTAAAAAATTAGAGCAAAATATTATATTGAATATCAAATCCCGAATACGTGAAATTGGGGCGACTTTAAAAAGAATATCTTCCGCAAAGAAAGCTTACGAACTTGCGCAGGAAAATTATAAAATTGAATTGAAACGCTTTGAGTTAAACCAATCTACAACTTATGACGTATTGGAATTCCAGGAAGCTTTAATGGAAGCTCAAACTAATTTACTTAAAGCAATAACAGATAATCAGAAAGCTGTAACAGAATACAGATTAGTTGCAGGAAAAACACTTTTAGAGAATAAGTTGTTAACTGAATTTGAAGAAAAATGATTTATATCTGCTTATAAAGTTGATGTTACAGAAATATAATTTAGTATGAAAAGGTGCTACATATGAAAAAAAAAGTTATATATATCGCGATATCAGTTTTGATAATAATTTCGGCAGTTTATCTTTATATAAAACAAAAAAATAAAAATGTATCAGAAAATATTAGTTTGTCGCAGAAATTTGGAGAAGTGATTAGTGGAGATTTATATGTAACTGTCAATTCGACAGGAGTAGCTGAACCGAATTTAGTTGTTGAAGTAAAGTCTAAAGCTGGAGGAGAAATAATAAAAATTCCGTTTGAAGAAGGAGATGAGGTGAAACAGGGAGATTTACTTTTGGAATTAAATCCTGTTGATGAACAGAGAAATTTAAGCAAAGCAGAAGCAGGAGTGCAGGAAGCTGAAGCGAGTTTATCTATAGCCAAATTTAATTTAAGTATTGCGCAGGCAAATTATGAAAATTCTAAAGTAACCATTGAATCCTCATTGAAATCTGCTAAAGCTGCTTTTGAAGAAGCAAAACAAAAATTTTTAAGAAATGAACAGTTATTTAAAGAAAAATTAATTTCAACCGAACAGCTTGAAACATTGAAAAAATCATTTATTGTTGCAGAATCGCAGTATAATCAGTCTTTAGCCGACAGTTATACTTTGGTAATAAAGGAAAAAGATATAAGCATAAGCAGAGACAGAATCAAAACTGCTGAAGCAGGTTTGATAAAAGCAGAATTGACATTGAAAGATGCAAAAGAGAGGATTAAAGAAACCAAAATATATGCGCCTATGAATGGAGTAATAATTCAAAGAAATGTTGCTGAAGGACAGATAATATCGTCTGCAACTTCAAATGCCGGCGGCGGAACATTACTTATGAAACTTGCGGATATTTCAAGCATATACGTAGTTGCGGACATAGATGAAAGCGATATAGGTCAGATTGAACCTGAACAGGAAGTATCGATTACTGTTGATGCTTATAAAAAAAAAAAATTTACAGGTATGGTCGAACGTATAAAACCTCTTGGAGTTGATAATAGTAATATAACAGTTTTTAAAGTGAAAATAAAAGTTACGGATGAGGATGCAAAATTGTTATTATCGGGAATGACTGCAAATGTAGAAATTCTTGTTGACGGGAAAGAAGATATTTTGTATGTTCCGTATCAGGCAGTAAAATCTAAACGCGGAAAAAACGGCATTTATATTGCAGGATCTCCCTCCAAAAACGCAAAATCCGAGTACAAATTTATTGAAGTTAAAACAGGCATAACAAATGGAGAATTTATAGAAATAGCATCTGATGAAATTTCTGAAGGAACAAAAGTTTTTCTTGAAAATCCTGAAAAAATAAATTTGAAAAAATCCGAAAATAAAAGTATACTTCCTGTTGGTCCGAATCAGAGGCGCAACAGCAGGCGGAATCGGTGAGCATATTAAAAAAAATTGTTTGAAATATTTTTTATATAACAAGTATTGCTGGATAATAAATAAAAAATTATGGGTATAATCAAACTTAAAGAAATAACCAAAAAATATATATTGGGAAAAATAGAATTAGAAGCGCTGAGAGGAATAAATCTTACAATAAACAGCGGAGAATTTCTTTCAATAATGGGGCATTCAGGGAGCGGAAAATCAACAATGATGAGCATACTGGGATGTCTTGACTCTCCCACTTCAGGAGAATATTATCTTGATAATGAAGATGTGTCAAAATTAAGTGAAAATTATCTTGCTGATATAAGAAATAAAAAAATCGGATTTGTATTTCAAACTTTTAATCTTATGTCTAATTTAACTGCATTTCAAAATGCTCAATTGCCTCTGCTGTACGGTAAATATCATGACTCTAAAAAAGCTCCTGAAGAAGCTTTGGAAATAGTTGGGCTGAAACACAGAAAAAATCATAAACCATCGGAATTATCCGGAGGAGAACGGCAGCGCGTTGCTATAGCAAGAGCAATAGTAACTAAACCTTCAATTATAATGGCAGACGAACCGACTGGGAATCTGGATACCAATACCGGAAACCAGATTATGGATATTTTTACAGAACTCCATAAAAATGGAGCTACTATAATTCTGGTTACCCATGAACCGGATATAGCAAAGTATTCTAAAAGAATTGTTGTACTCAAAGACGGACAGATTGTCAATGATGAGAAAAACTAATACCGGACTATTTAAATGCTTAAATATAATTTTTGGCTTGATAGATAAAATAAT
Source organism: Candidatus Babelota bacterium (assembly GCA_017999075.1). Classification (GTDB taxonomy): domain Bacteria; phylum JAGOBX01; class JAGOBX01; order JAGOBX01; family JAGOBX01; genus JAGOBX01. The sequence goes on from JAGOBX010000094.1 coordinate 6,470, forward strand.
TTTTTATAATCTGACAATTGAACCTGAAATTTGTTCCAGTACGAGAAACCGCTTAAAACTCAAAGATTATCAAACATCTTATTTGAATTTTAAAAAAAAATTTTTCCAAAATTTAAACTTTGTTCTAAATCCGGTTGAACGCGGTAGAAAATTATATCAGTTTTCACCGTCATTTATGAAACATGACGGAGTCGGCAATTTAGGGGTATTCCTGGATAAAAAATTTCAAAAAAAAGGATTTATTACTAAAATGTTTGCCATTGATTTTAATAAAGAATTGTACAGAAATATCAGTGATATAACAGAATTTAAAAATGATTTGAAACCTAAAGATATTGTTGTTCTGCATTATACCGGAGATTCTGAAATTAATAATATAGCAGCAAATTTGAAATGTGAAAAATGGTTTTTTTATCATAATGTAACCCCGTCTCATTATTTTAAGAATTATAACAGGGATATTTACGAACTTACCCTTAAAGGCAGGGAAAAACTTTTTTCATATAAAGATAAGTTTAACAAATCCGTCACCTGGTCGGAATTCAATGCTGATGAATTGAGAACAATAGGTTTTAAAAATGTGAATGTGGAGCCATTGCCCAAAGATTTTAATATGCTTGATTCAGAAGTAGACAATGATTTATATGAAAAATACAATGATGGATATTTTAATATTATTTTTGTGGGAAGAATTCTTCCATATAAAAATTATAAATTTTTAATTGATTGTTATAATGAATTTAAAACTAAATTTTGTCCGAAATCAAGGTTGCTGCTTCCCGGAGTTTTTGATGATACTAAATATAAGGAAGAAATTGACAATTTTATCGTTTTGAATAAAATTAATGACATTGTATTTTTCGGAAGAATTGAACAAAATAAATTGAACGCGCTATATAAAGTTTCAAATTTGTTTTTATGCGTGAGCGGTCACGAAGGATACTGTATGCCTATAATAGAAGCAATGTATTTCGGAATACCGATAATCGCGCTGAATAATGGGGCAGTTAAGGAAACAGTTTCTTGTGGAGGAATAATTCTTGATTCCAACACTGATAAAAAAAATATAGCGAATGAAATTTACAATATATATTCTTCAGAAAAACTGAAAAATAAATTTTTGTTGAATCAAAAAAAAATATTGTTAGACAGATATTTTAATTATGATTTTAACGATTAAAAAAATCGGAGTTCAATAATTTATATTTGAGGTGAATTTATATTTTGGATTCAAAATTAACTTTTAAGTTTTTTTTAATTATATATTTTTTAATATTTATTTTTTGTTTAATAATTTATCCTGCATGGTATGTCTTTGATTCGAATACATACAATTTATTTTTTTGTACAGGATTGATGGGCTACCTTATTATATTCCTGTTTATAATAAGGTATCTTTTTTTAAAATTCAAAATATATGATAAGGATATTTTTTATAGTGATAATATTGAAATTAGCCTTGGACTTAATGATAAACTGATTTTGTTTGGAATATTTATTATATATTTTTTTATAAATTATTTTCCTGTTTTCGAATTGCCGATTCAGTCTGTTGGAGACCAGTTTTATCATAGTTATGCAGTTTGTCCAATGATTGAGCGTGCAGACGGAGTTTTGGGAAAATTAGGTGTCAATTACGAAATTGCAGTTAAATTATTATTTTTTATTTTAATTTTATTATATGCTGTAAAAAAAATAATAATAAATATATTGCATAGAATAATCAATTCTCAATTCTATTATTATTTTTATTTATTGGTATTTTTTTGTTCTTTCCTATTGATTGTTTTTTTAATGAAAATCGGGTTTTATGCAAATTTAGGTTCGTTTAAAGCTCATATATTCCAATATCCTACAATGAGTAAAATCCCATTTTTAATATGGTACGGATTGTTTGGAGTTGGTTCAGGTCAAGCAAATTCGGTGCAATTAGTTTTAACATTTTTAGCGGGAATATTTTTTTATAAAATTATTTTTTATAATTTTAAAGACAGGTATATATCAGTTTGCGGACTTATAATTTATTTGTTTGTACCTCTGATATTTTATTTTGCCCATACTTCATATTTGTCTGCAGGAGAAATATTCCTTGTAGTAGGTACAGTATATTATTATCAGTTATGGGCTGATTCGTTTAATTACAAATATTTATTAAAGTGTATTTTGTTTGCTGTAGCTGGAAATTTATACAGGAGTTCATTTGTTGTAATTGTTCCTGCTATGGCTGTATATTCATGCTATTTGGTGATGAACAATTATAAAATCAAAGGGTATTTGATTAAAAAAATTAAATTGTTTGTGTTTTGGTTTATATCATTTATCAGCATATTGTTTCCTGTTTGGCTTATAATAAAATTAAATGCTGATATTATGCCTGAAGCAAAACTTGAAAAATTATGGACATTAACTCATCTTTTGAGATTTTTCAAACCGGTTGAACCGTATTTCCCTACACTTCAGGATACGGTTACTTATCCGATATTATTCCTTGCTGTTTTGGGAATATTGTTGTTTAAATCGTCTAAAATAAATAATGATTTGAAAAAAGTTATAATTCTTGGAACAGGATGGTTTGCAGTTTATTATACAGCTATTGTTACTGCTCATTCTCATTCCGTAAGACATCTTGCACCTGCTTATCCTGCTTTGATACTTATTTCTCTTATTATTATTTTTATAATTTTTGACATTATTAAAAAACCGATTTTTAAAATTAGTCTTACAATAATTTTTGGAATTTATCTGCTTTCATTATCTATAGTTGACTCGTTTATTCCGTTAAAAATTGTATGGTCCAAACCTAAATATAATTTAGGGATGGCAAATACTTATTTCAGATATGACTTGTTATTTGATTACATAAAAAATGAAATTCCTTTTAATGAAAATTTTTTCGCTCCTATGATTTGTGAACCAGTTGATTTTTATTCTTATGTGTCAAAAATAAAAAGAAAAAGGTTTGTTAATAGAGAGTTTTTAAACAGGAAAAATACCGGAATAAATGATGTTGTTGCTTATATGATTAAAAACAATATTAATTATTTTATTTTACCTTATTTGATTAATGCTGAATCACCTTATGATATTATAATTGTTCCTAATCATACTGAAATAAAATGGATTGAAAAAAAAGAATTTCAAATGTTATTGAATTTTCCTAATAATGATTTTAGTTTAGTGAATAAATGGGAATTTGAAAAGTTCGGATTGGCTTTATTTAAAATTAATAAATCGAATTTTTTGTAAAAAATTTATTTTGGTAAAAGGTAAAAAAATGAAAAGATTATTTTTGGCGGATTATAATTCTTATAAAAAAGCAGTTGCTAAACTAAACTATGCGAAACATGAAAATCGTGAAAAAGAAAAATATTCATTATTGTCTGAACTATGCGCTTATAACAGGATTAATACGTTAACGTCTATTTATAATGCAGGTCATGGCTGGCTTGGCGCTTCATTATCTGTAGCTGAAATTATAACTAATCTTTATTTTGATTGTGCGGATATAAAAACAATAAATTC
>JAGOBX010000095.1 GCA_017999075.1 Candidatus Babelota bacterium
ATACTGTAATATACAGTTTAATGTTATTGAAAAACCCGTATTGTCCTGATAAACTTTTATGAGTTTTTTTTTCTAAAATAAAGATTTTATCAATATGCGGATTATTTTTAAAAAGTTCGTAATTATATGGTTTGGTAATTAAAACTATTCTGCTGTCAGGATACTTCTGTTTAAGACTTGAATAAACCATACTATGATTTATCACATCTCCTATCAGTCCCCAGTCAATTACTAATATTTTAGTCATAACAATTTTGATACCCTGTATTTCATTATTGTTTTTTATTCTAAACTATTCAATAGTTATTGTTCAATTTTAATTTTATCTTTTTCATACAATCGTTCCTTAATATAGCTTTTCCATCGGTTATGCATCCAAAACCATTGATCCGGATATTTTCGAATATTCTGTTCAAGCAAGTCATTATAACGGCTCATTATTATTTTTACTTTTTCATTTTGGTCAAGATTCTGATTTATATTTTGGTCTATTCTTTCATAAACTATAATTCTATGCCTGTTGTCATTCATTCTGGCGCTGAAAACAGGTATAACGGCAGCATTGGTTTTTAATGCAAACATTGCAGGACCTGAAGGAGTTGGCAGCGGATAACCGCAAAAATTAACAATTATACCGTCCCTGCTGTCAACTGAAATGTCCGCAACAGTAGCGACAGCATAATTCTGTTTTAATCTTTTATAAAGACTTTTCAAAAATGAATCTTTATAAAAAAGTTCAACTCCGTTAGATGTTCTTATTTCTTCAAACAAATTAGTTATATATCGGTTTTGCTGTTTTTTTACCAGCGCGCACATTTTTAATCCCGACAATTTTAATAAATTGGTAACCAATTCAGGATTATCAAAATGCGCTCCCAATAATACTGCTCCATTACCTTCTTTCAAAGCATTTTCTATTATATGTTTATTTTCTATAAATCCAAAATGTTCATAATTGTTATTATTTAAATCAGGAATAATAAAATATTCAAACGCTGTTTTACATATATTTATATAACTCTTTTTTATGATATTATCAACTTCATTTTTATGAATGTCTCCAAAAATTCTACGTATATTTTCTGTGATTATCTTTTTTCTGACAGGAACAAAATAATACATTATTTTTCCTAATATATCAGCGAAAATATATAAAAAAAATACAGGAATTTTTTTCAGAGTTTTATAAAAAAAAAGTATTATGTAATATTCTGATAAATGTTTTATTTTTTTTAACATTTTCGTGTTAATTCCGGAGGAAATTCAGTTGTGTTATTTATTTTGTAATAATCTGACGGAATACCTATATCAATAAAAAAATCATTAAAAACAAGTCCATAAAATTTATGCAATTTCACCAGTTCCGGCAAAATGTCGTTTTCAAGAGAACATTTTTTTTCCGGAATAAAATCTGTAATTTTTTTGTTAAATAAATATATTCCGCCGTTTATATATTGCTCATCTTTATTTTTTGCCTTTTCAGAAAATTCAATGATTCTGTTATCCTTGTCTAAAACTACAGAACCATATCGTTCAGCGTTCTGAATTCTAAACAAACTTAAAATACCAAAACAATCATAATCATTTTTCCATTTTAAGATTTTTTCTATATTAACATTAAAATACGAATCTCCGTTCATAAGTATAAATGAATCAGTTTTTATTAAATGTTCTGCTTGTTTCAAAGCTCCGCCAGTTCCCAGAGGTTCAGTTTCTTCCGAATACTCAATATTTATCCCCTGCTTTTTGCCGTCATTAAAATATGTTTTTATTATTTCGGATTTATACCCGGAAGATAAAATTATATCTGTAATTCCCCAGTGTTTCAGTTGTAATAACAAATATTCCAAAAAAGGTTTTCCTTTAACATCTGCCATAGGTTTAGGAATTTCATTTACCACGCTTCTTAATCTTGTGCCTGCTCCGCCAACTAAAATAATTGCCTGCATAAAAAAGTTTCCTGAATTTTTTATTATATACCCGTTTCCAAAATTATTTATATATTCTTTTACAAAATAAACTTATTGTTGATCAATATATAAATTTTGTAAAGAATGGCACAACTGCCAGAATGGCAGAACTGCCAGAATGGCAGAACTGCCATTTGGAAACATTCTCATTATCTGTGTTTTTTTATAAAATCATTTATTACATTTAATACATAATCGCATTCTGGTTTTCCAAGATCCTGATGAACTCCTATATGAATTCCATTGTGCCCCATATATTCAGCATTCGGAAATTCGCCGTATTTATATCCTAAGTTTTTAAATCCTTCACATTGCGTAGGCATTGACAAAAACAGACTTCGCGTATCAATGCCGTTTTTCTCAAGATAATCAGTTAATTGATTTCTTGAAAAATTTGCCGACTCCTGAACTATTATCGGTAATGCGTGAGGTCCGATTTCTTCATATTCTTCTTTTGTTATGGTTTTTAGATTTGGAGAAAATTGTTTGAAATTTTCCATTAAATAATAAAGATTTGCTCTTCTTTTTTCAAGAATTTGATAATAATTTTCCAATGCTCCTAAACCTATGGCAGCTTCAAGTTCGTTCATTTTAGAAGAATATCCGACTCTTTCAAACATAAACCTTATATCCATATTTTCCGCATAACTGAAACGTTTAGTGCAATAACCTGAACTGACATTTAAAACGCATTTTTTACATTTGCACGCTCTGCCGTGACACCTTAATGATAAAAGTATTTCAGCAAAATCAGCGTTATTAGTTGTAACTATACCGCCTTCTCCTGTGGTAATTATATGGGCAATATAAAGTGAAAAAGCGCCTATATCCGCCAAATTGCCCGCAGGTTTTCCTTTGTAATATGTTCCGTGAGCTTCGGCCGCATCTTCTATCACATATAACTTATATTTTTTTGCAATTTCATTGATTTTATCCATATCTGCAGGTTTCCCCATAAGATGAACAGGCATAATAGCTTTTGTTTTAGAAGTAATTTTTTCTTCAATTTTCGACGCATTTATATTCAATGTATCTCTTTCAATATCTACAAACACCGGCGTAAATCCCGCATGAAGCACAGCATTGCCGGTCGCTACAAAAGAAAGTGAGGGTACAATAATTTCATCTCCTCTTTTCGCTCCAAAATCATATAAAACAGACATAGCAAGAATATCAGCGTCAGTACCGCTGCTGACAGCAACAGCCTCTTTAACTCCAAGAAGTTCGGCAAATTTTTCTTCAAATTCACGAACATATTTTCCGTTTGATATACGGTTGCTGTCCAATGCTTCATTAATCAATTTTTTTGCTTTTTCAGTTATAGTTATTGTACCAAAAGGTATTCTCATATTTCAATTTCACTTCCTTTATAATAAATTATCTGACTTCCCATTGATTCGAAATTAAACGGGATGTATAATAAATCTTTAAGAGCTTCCATTATTCTGTTTCTATTTTCTTCAGGAACAAAAAATAATATAAATCCACCGCCTCCAGCTCCAAGTATTTTTCCTCCCAAAGCTCCGTTTTTCATTCCCTTTTCATATATATTATCAATGAATGTGGTGCTGACTTTGTCTGATAAACTTTTTTTCAATTTCCAGCTTTCATTAAGCAGTTTGCCGAAATCATGGAGATGTTCAATATCCTGATTCAGTATTTTTATTGATTCTTCAACCATACCGCATAACTCGCTGTATTCTTTTGTCTTTTGAGTTATACTGTTTATTTTGTCTTTTTCAATTTCATCCGCAAACCTCGTGAACCCAGTAAAAAATAACATAAGATGGTTTTGAAGATTATTAATTTTTTTCAATGAAATTGTTACAGGTTTCACGTCTATAAGATGATTACCTGAAAAAGTTATTTTATTAAAACCTCCAAATGCAGCTGCAACCTGGTCCTGAGAGCCTACGTTTTCTTTTATAAGTTCCTGTTCAACGTGTATTGCATCCAGAGCAAGTTTCATTTTACTTATAATCTTACCCTGCAGCCCGTATAAGGCATTTAATAAACCTACTGTAAAAGCAGAACTCGAACCTAAACCTGTACGCGCCGGCAGATCTCCGTCATGATGAAGTTCTATTCCATTGTTTATCCTCATAAATTTAAAGGTTTCCTTTACAGAAGGATGTTTAATATCATTTATGTCATTTATCAATTCTATTTTAGAATATACTATCCTGTGTTTATAATCAAAAAATTGCGGCAAACTTCTGCACGTTATATAGCAATATTTATCAATCGTAGTTGACAATACAGCTCCGCAATTTTCTTTATACCAGCAAGGCAAGTCTGACCCGCCGCCGAAAAATGAAATTCTGAACGGTGTTTTAGTTATTATCATATTTTTGGGTATCCTTATTTTTTAAAAACCAGTTGTAAGTATTTTTAATTCCTTGTTCAAGGCTTGTAGCTGCCGACCATCCTGATTTATTTATTTTTTCCGTGTTCAATACTTTTACTTTCATCCCATCAGGTTTTTCCGCATCAAAAATTAATTTTCCTTTGAATTCTACAGCTTTTTTAACTGTTTCCGCTATTTCACTAATAGTATTTCCATTACCTGAACCAATATTTATTTCATTGAAAACACAAGAATTTTCAATTAAAAATTTCACAGCCTTTGCAAAATCGTAAGCATATAAAAAATCCCTGACAGGAGAACCTGTTCCCCAAACAGTCACTTCATTGTCACTATTAATTTTAGCGTTATGAAACCTTATGATAAGTGAACTTATCACATGCGCTGATTCAGGATTAAAATCATCGTATTCCCCAAACAAATTCGCAGGTATCAATGTAATATACTTTTTTTTATACTGCATTGAAATAGCCTTGCACATCTGCCATCCGCAAATTTTAGAAGTCGCATATCCGGAATTGGTTTCTTCAAGAGGCCCTGTAAACAAATCGTTTTCACAAAGTTTGCGACTATAATTTTTCGGATACATGCACGAACTTCCTATAAAAAATAAATGGTTAATGCCGTTATCTAAAGCTGTTTTAATAACATTAGTCTGAACGATATTATTCGAAATAATCAAATCTGCCGGTTTTTCGATATTAAGTTTGATTCCGCCGCTGAATGGGGAATGTAAGATAATTAAATCAGGTTTACTGATTTTTATAATTTTCTCCGTTTCATTTAATTTTAAATAGTCTGTTTCATCAGTAATAAGTTTATATTGTTCCGATAATGTTTCGATTAAAATTTTGCTTAAAAATGATTCGGGATATGTAATTAATATTTTCATAATTTTTATATATTAGATTTTATAATTTTTTTTAAGCTTTCAATATCAAGTCCCTGGAGTGAATGAAGGTATTCTCTGTCTCCATTTTCAAAAACAAATCTATCTTTAAAACCCAATCGTATTAATTTTATTTCAAATTTATTATCATCTATAATATTTGAAGCAATTGAATCAAGTCCGCCTCTATTTACAAAAGATTCTTCTAAGCTAATTATACACTTATATTTCTTTATTGTTTCAGAAAGCAGCCCTTCATTAAATCCAGATAGTAAAAACATATCTATAACGCCTGTATCAATATTTTCTTTTTTCAAATCATTAACAACTTCAACTGCTTTTTGAGTCATATACCCGGTTGACAGAATACATACTCCGTTTCCTTTAATCAGTTCACAGAACCCGTTTTCTATTTTTATATCATCTTCAGGTTTATATATATCAGGTAATATTTTACTGTCAAACCTTATATATTTAGGAGAATTTTCATTAAGCGAATATTTAAAAAATTTCTGCGTTAAAATAGAATCACTCGGCGAAAAAATTTTCAAATGCGGAAGCAGTCTCATAGATGTTATATCTTCAAGGCAATGATGGGTGGGTCCTGATAATACGTAACTTATTCCTGTTCCAACTCCAACCAGATTTACATTCATTGTTTTCAGCTGCGACATCAAAGAAATATTTGTCCGGATCTGTTCGTACGCGCGCATAGTCAAAAATGCGGAAATAGCATATGCGTAAACCTTATATCCTTCCAAAGCAAAACCCGCTGCGATATTAACAAGATTCTGTTCAGCGATTCCTACATTTATAAAATTATCCGGAAAATCTTTCCTTATTCTGTCAAGAATAGGAGCGCCGAAATCTGCTGACAGTAAAATTATTTTATCATTTGTATTTAATTCGTTATAGATCTCTTTCAATAGAGAATCTCTCATCGCACTTGATTTTTCAAACATTTATTTTAACTCCATTATTATTTTTTCTACCTGTTCTTTAGTTAAAGATTTAATATGACATAAACTGTCAGTTTCAAGCGAATTAACGCCTTTTCCTTTTATTGTATCCGCTATAATAACTTTAGGTTTATTTATACGGCTTTCTTTTAATTCAGACAAAGTATCACATACTTCCCTTATATCGTGCCCGTTTATTCTGCGTGCATACCATTTAAATGATTCAAATTTTTGTTCCAATGGTTCTAAATCAATTATATTTTTACAATAATCAAGCATTGAAACTTTATTATTATCAATAATAAAAATAAGATTATCAATTTTATGATGCCCTGCAAACATTACAGCTTCCCATACTGATCCTTCAAATAACTCTCCATCTCCTGAAAGAGTAAAAACTGACGCAGATTTTTTCTTTTTTTTCAAAGCTAATGCTATGCCTGCTGATGTTCCTAATCCCAAACCCAATGAACCATTAGTAGTTTCGAATCCCGGAATATTGCAATCAGGTATACCTCCAAGCAAAGCGTCTTTCATACAGATTCTTTCCAATTCCCGTTTATCAAAAAAACCCAAATCAGCAAGAACAGGATATAAAGAAATAGACCCGTGGCCTTTGCTTATAACAAACCTGTCACGGTCATCCCAAAAAATATTTTCAGGATCATAACTTAATATTTTACCATAATATAACGATATAAAAATTTCGATTGGAGATAATGAAGAAGCTATTCGAGTTTCAGGAGCGATTCCATGCAGCTTTAAAGTTTCTTTTCTAAGCCACAATGATTTTTTTTTTAATAAATCATAATCAAATTTCATTAAATAATTTCCTTTTTAATTTAATTTTTGTCATCCTCTGAATATGTTCAACAACTTTTTTACCGAACTTTAATTGAATCATATCTGTATATTTATCATTAAGAAAATAATTATCGAACGATTCATCACGAAATCTTAAAATTTCTTCAGGTGATAAATATTTTGAAGGAAGAGGTTTGGTTTCAAAACTATGCTGTGAATACCCGTTCCATGAATCAGGCAGCAACTCAGGTTTTTCAGAATAAAATTCATAAAGTTTTGATCCGGGATATGCCATAACAGAATAAAAATTTATAAACTCACAATTTAAATCCAATGCAAGCTGATATGTTTTTCTCAATGTAGTCATATCATCTTCAGGCAAACCAAACATAAAATTTCCTATAACATATATATCATTAGATTTTATCATATCTACTACTGATTTTATATCAATTGTTATTTTTTTCCCTACATTATCCCTTACTTTAGGTTCTGCCGATTCAATTCCCAAAGCTATCCAGTTTATTCCTGCTTTCTTCATTTTTTTTAATAAAACCGGTTTTATCGTATCGATTCTTCCATAAACCCAGATATTCAAATCATATTTACGTTCAATAATTAAATCACAGAACAATTCAACACGTTCCGCCGATAATACAAACAATTCATCAGCAAACCTTATATTTCTAATATTGTGTTTTTTAACTAGAATGTCTATCCATGATACAACTTTTTCTATACTCCATTTTTTTATCCCAGGCTTTCCGTAAACCGCATTAATGCAGCAATACGAACAGCTATATGGACATCCCAAAGAACTGTATATAGAAACATATGGAGAGCGGACATCAGAAAAATCAAGTAATTTGCTTTGTTCAAAATATTGAAAACAATGCCAGTTATGCGCTCTATAATTTTTTAATGGAGGAAGCAGGTCCCATGCATACCCCGGCAATTCTTCATCGAGTTCTTTTTTTATATCATCTGATTTAAATGTAAATTCCATATTGCCGTTTTTTTTATAATATAAATCAGGTATTTGATCTATTGTTTTTTTACCTTTAAAATAATTTATTATTCCAATTACAGCAAATATACCGTTTCCTGAAATTATATAGTCTGTTTTTGTTTCTTGAAAACTTATTTCAGGTAATGCAGATGGATGCGTTCCTCCAAGAGCTATAGGTATGTTCTTATCATAATTTTTTATATCATTAATTGTTCTTATGGCCGCAGGCATTGTTTGAGTCGAGGCTGACGGATGGTTCCCGAAACTTAATACCACAATAAATTCAGGATTAAACCTTTCCAAAATAATTTTTATATCAGCAGAATCCCATCCTTCAACATTAGAATCATATATCCCGGCAGAATATCCGAAATTTCTGATTTTCTCAGCCATTAATAATATCCATACCGGTGTATCAATTCCGCTGAACTCATCAGCAAGTTTCTGATAAGTTTTTTTCTGATTGCCTGGATTTATAAATAAAACGTCTGTTTTCATCAGTTCAGCAAAAATAGAATGTAATTATTGAAAATTTAAATACTGCATTTTTTTCAATCGAATTATTTTATAAACTTTTATAAGTTCTTTAATTCCTAACTCAAGAGTAAATGAAGGAATATACCCTGCTTTTTCAATTTTTTCGTTACTCACAATATAATCTCTTTTATCAGGGTCTTCTCCGATTTCTGCGCATGTAAAGTAAAAATCAGGAATAAACTTTTTGATTTTTTCACATAACTCAAATTTTGATAAATTAGCTTCAGAAAGTCCCAAATTGTAAACAGAATTTTTTATTTTATCCCAATTATTCAGACTGAAAATAAATGCCCCTACGACATCGCGTATATGAATATAATTTCGTTTCGCATTTGCTTCAAACAAAACTACAAACTTATCTTTCACTGCTCGGTAAACAAAATCATTAACCAATAAATCCAGGCGCATTCTCGGCGATGCTCCGAAAACAGTCGCTAACCTGAAAATAGTATAATTCCCTGAGTTTGCAATAAGTTTCTCAGCTTCTACTTTTAATTTTCCATACAATGAAATAGGATTTAAAGGACTTTCTTCAGTGCAGAATTTTCCTTGTTCTCCAATCCCGTAACCACTGTTTGTGTTAGGATAAATAATTTTTTGATCTGGTTTTCGATATTTCAAAATTAATTTTACTGCATCAACAATTATTGATTGCGCTGCCCATGGATCCTGACCGCATAACGGAGCTCCTGTTAAACACGCCAAAGGTATGATTATATCCGATTTAGCAACGGTTTCTTTTATCAGATTTTCATTTCTGCAGTCTCCTGATATAAATTCAAAATTATCATTATGGCATAAATCAAGCAGCGTACTTTGCCCATACATAAGATTATCTACCACAATAACTTTATACCCTATCTTTATAAGTTCCGGTGTTAATATCGAACCTATATACCCTGCTCCTCCAGTCATCAATACTGTTTTAATTGTTTTCATATTATATTTCCTTGTTTTAATTTTAAAATATATTTAAATAAGATTTATTTCCTAATTATTTATTATTTTTTTATACCATTCTATCGTTTTTTTCAAACCTTCCTCAAAATCAGTCTGTGCTTCAAATCCAAAGTATTCTTTTGCTTTCCTTACATCAAGACAACGCCTCGGTTGACCATTTGGTTTGGTTTTATCCCAAACAATTTTTCCTCTATAATCAATCAATTCTTTAACTGTTTCAACTAATTTTTTTATACTGATTTCTCTGCCTACCCCTATATTTACAGGTTCGCTGTTGTTGTATAAATTTGCTGAAAGAATTATAGCTTCAGCAGCATCTTCAACATAAAGAAACTCTCTGCTTGCACTGCCGTCTCCCCATACTATTACCTTGTCTTCATTGTTTTGTTTAGCAGTGAAAAATTTTGTTATTAAAGCAGGAATTACATGCGAAGAACCAGGT
>JAGOBX010000096.1 GCA_017999075.1 Candidatus Babelota bacterium
GAATAATCTGGGCTTTTTGAATAACATTTTTCATATCGCCATTATATTTTTTTACAAGTTCCTGATAACGCGCCGCTAATGAATTATATTTTGATGTAAGTGACTTTATGTTGCTGAACGCATTCTGAAAATTTGCCTGCAGTGTTTTAGTCAAATTTTCAAGGTTTCCGAATGCTCCTGCCGCATCAACACTAACAGGCGCTTCCAATGACTGAAACTCAGACTGTCCTAAATTTTCTTCTTTAAAAACATCTATTTCAGGTATATTGAATGATTCCTGGGGTTTTAAAGTATCCTGTGCAGAGAATGATGATGATTGCTGCTGAACCAAAACATTTTTTTCTTCACTCATCGATGCAGTTGGTTTTGCCGGTTCATCAATATCAATATCAGGCAAAGGCAATCGTGCGGCTGATAAATTCACAGCTGCCGCAAAAATTAAAATTGTCAACAAATAAACTTTTTTCATAAAAAAAACCCTCCGCTAAGAAAATTTTTCTCTAATAGATTTTAAATTTGACGCCATTGATGCAAAAATATTAGCATCAAAAAATTCTTTCTTTTTTATAAAACTATTTGTACCAAAATCAGTATTTTCTTTTGCATACAGCAAAAGTCCTATTACCGCAGCATTCTCAGGATTTTCAACAACTTCTTTTCTGCCTTTTACAAATTTAGGTGCACCCAGCCTTACCGGCATTTTAAGAACAGTTTCTGCGAAACCTGCAATACCTTTAAGTTTACTGCCGCCCCCGGTTAAAATCATTCCAACCGGAATAACATTATCAAGTTTCGAATTTATTATATCATACGCTATTATATCAAAAATTTCTCTTGTCCTTGCAGTTATAATATTATTTATTTCGGAAATTTTAACAATTTTTTTTTGTTTGCTTCCAAGCGCTGCAACTTCTATTTCCTTATCATCAGAATTGCTATACAATAAATTTCCATATTCTCTTTTTATGCGCTCAGCTTCTTTAAAAGGAATTCTCAAACACACGGATAAATCCCGAGTTATATGAAAACCTCCTAAAATATTAACGCTTGAATGCATAATGCTGCCATTAATATACAAAGCTAAATCTATCGTAACATCTCCGATATCAACTAAAATAACTCCCATTTGTTTTTCATCTTGAGTAAGAGTAGCATAAGACGAGGCTACCGAATTAGGAACTAATTCTTTAACATCATAACCTGCAAAATTAACGCTCCTGATTATATTCTGCGCAGCTGTCAGTGAACTGGTTACCACATGCGCGTTCATCAAAATTTTTTTTCCAATCATTCCAATCGGTTTTGAAGGTATATCAGTCTGGTTATCTACAGCATAATTCTGCGGTATCAGATGTATTATTTCTCTATCAGGAAAATTTATACATGACTTTGCAGATTCAATTGCATATTGAACATCTATTTCAGTAATTTCATCATTATGTCTCGGTCTGTTATAAATACCGCAAGAATTAAGACTTTTCAAATATGCGCCTGATATTCCGACAATAGCGTCTTTCTCACTTATACCTGCAAACTCTTCAGCCCTTGATATTGCATTCCGGATAGACTTAACGATCTTGTCCATATGCACAATTATTCCCCGCTGAATGCCTTCAGATGCAGCTGTACCTATTCCAACGACTTCAACTTCAGAATTTTCAATCTTACCTATAGCCGCAGTTATATTTTTAGAACCTATATCTACAACCAATAAATATTTTTCTTCCATATTTTTATAATTTGATTTTTAAATTAATTATCTGAAAATAAATCAGACTATATAAAACTTCATCATATCAATAAGCGCCTGTTCCTTTTCCTCCGCTTACTATAGCTATACTTGCGCTTGCTCCTACCCGGGTTGCTCCTACTTCAAGAAGATTCTTAACCTGATTAAAATCACGAACTCCTCCTGATGCTTTTACTCCCATATCAGGGCCTACCACATTCCGCATTAACGCTATATCTGCAAGAGTAGCTCCGCCAGAAGAAAAACCTGTAGAAGTTTTAACATAATGAGCTCCTGCCTGTTTTGATAATTTGCAAGCTTTAATTTTTTCTTCATCAGTTAATAAAGCTGTTTCTATAATAACTTTAACTATGTGATTCTGGGCTGATTTGACCACACTTTTAATGTCCTGCAAAACCGTATCATAGTCACCTGCTTTAAGAGCTCCGATATTTATCACCATATCAATTTCATCTGCTCCGTTAGCTACAGCTTCAGACGTTTCAGAAGCTTTTGTAGATATAGTTGTAGCTCCAAGAGGAAATCCTATTACAGTACAAACTTTAACTTCAGATCCTTTCAGTAATTCAGAACACAACTTAACCCATCCAGGATTTACGCATACAGAAGCAAAGCTATATTTTCGGGCTTCATCACAAAGTTTAACTATCTGATCTTTGGTTACATCAGGTTTTAATAGAGTATGATCTATCAAATTTGCCACTTCAGCAGGTAAATCAACTTTAATACCGAATGAAGCTCCGATTCTTCCAACTCCGGCATCAACAAGATTTCTATAATCTGCATTTGTTACATTGGGTATTTCCGTTTCATCAGGATAAACTCCAGGAATAATACCGCCGATATCCGATATTTTAATTTCTTTTCCGCCCATACGTTTTAATTTTGAAATATATTCCTGTAATGTAGTAGTAGCAGTAGGATTTATGCTTATCAAATACTTTAAAAAATCAAGTCCTATATAAACAGGTTTTTTACTTACAAAATAATAAATTACCACATCAGTTAAAATACAATCATTTATCATATTGGCTAATTTGCTTAATGCATTCAGCGTCAAATTCGGCATTAAAAGCGAAGCATAATTATATAACGCATTATCTTTAATTCCCGTATCTTCAAAAACTTCTGTAATCCCAGTATTATTGATTACGTTTTCTTTACCTATAACTCTTGAAGCGGTTTTTGACAATAAAACGGCTATTCTCATTTTTTTATTTAACTCTTTTAATCCATCATATACTGCCGGCAAATTTTTTTGATTTGAATTTAATACAACTAATATTGAATTATCTCCTGCAGAGGATGTATATTGACTTGAACTTTGATTTACGGCAATACCGCCGCTTCCAATGCTGTTACCAGTATTTTTTAATTGTTTAATAACCTCTTCAGTAATCTGTCTAACTAATAATGTATTGTCCACTTAGACACCTCCGCAAAACACCTTTTTTTAATTTATTTAAATGTAAAAACTTTATCTTTATAATATGTAGAATCTATTACTCCTGCTATTACCGCATTAAATGGAACAGGTCCAAACAATACTCTCGCGCTGCTCCCGTGTCTTATTACAAGAACAGTTTCACCTATTCCTGCTCCTATGGCGTCAACTGCCATAAATTCTGTGGAAGTTTCAGAACCGTCTCCATTCATAACACGCACAATCATAATTTTGTGACCTATGAACTTTTTATCTTTTACAGTAGCAACAACATTTCCTTTTACTTTACAAATCAGCATAGCGGTATTCTACTATTTTTTTTTTTGAATTGCAAGTTAATTTTTTCTAAATTTTCACTATTTTTTTTTATAAAATTATAATTGACAAATTAAAATTTTATGGTTAAGATTTTTCAAATGTATTACATTAAGGAACTATTTTTAAAATAAAGATGTATATTTTTTGGAAAAACTAACTTATTTGCTTATAAATATATAAATTTTGTAAAAAAGACAAAATGTCCATTTTAAAATATTGCCATTATTTTAATTTCGCATTTTAGGTTCGGAGGATGATTTTTATGAATTCAATTACTCTTACTCCTGTAGAAATGTCTTTATCCTTGCTAAACATGTTAGAATCAAAAAAACTTATTCAAACCTTAAAACCCACTCAAAAAATATTAAATCTGCAACCAAACTCAGGAAATTGCGTAGATTTGATCTATTCATCTGACATTCAATTCGGTTCTCATAAATTAATTTGTATAGGTCTTAATTCTTCAACCGTAAAACTGAATTCTCATCCTGACAACGAAGAATTTATTTTGTTAAATTCAACAAACCTTATTTTTAAGCCATTATATTTAATAATCGGTTTATTAAAACATGATGAGTTTCAAAACAAAATCTATGAAAAAAAATTGTCTGCCGAAGATTTAATTGCAATCAAATTAAAATTCAATGACCCTGTATTATCTATTTTTACAATGCTGAAACAAACAGTCCACTGCGAAGTAACTGATACTTCAGACAAACAATGTCCTATTTTTTTTGTTACAGAGCCATCGTCTTTAAAACAAAATTTTATAGATGCATCTCATTACAAAATCATTCCCATATTTTCCCCATCCTGAAAAAAATATTGACTTCAAATAATATTTTTATAATATAATGCATTATCCGTTGCATTGATTTGTTTATTTTTTTGTTTTATATTATAAAATTTTTATACTGATTGCTTAATCTTATGGATGATAATAATTTAGCCGATAATTACTTTTGGTATGTTTTAAATTTATTGTCAGGAAAAGAGGAATATGTTAAATCCTATCTTGAAAGTCAGTTCAACGATACTTTTATAATAAAACTGCCTAAAAAAAAAATGCTTGAAAGATATAAAAAAAATTATCGGGAAACCTTAAAAGTATTGTTTCCAGGATATATGTTTATTCTAATAGAAAAAAATAAAGATACAATTTCAATAATAAATGATATAGAATTGCTTCGTTTTAAAAATATAGGTTTAATAAAAATTCTGAAAGACAGCAATACATTAAAACCTATATCCCTTGAAAAAAAAGATGTTGAAAAAGTATTATCATGGCTAAACAAAGAAGATTTTGTGGATTATACTATAGGTCTCAAAATAGGCAATGAAGTCAGACTGCTTGAAGGTCCTTTTAAAGATCAAATAACAAAAATTGTAAAAATAAACTGGCGAAAGTTCAGAATCAGCGTACAACTTAATTTTTTGGGGCATCAAACTGTTGATTTTCCTTTCACATACATAGAATCTTTAGAACAAAAAAAATGAATTCTCAAAAAATTTTATTCTATATCAGTTCACATGGATTCGGACATTTTGCAAGAGATATAATTATAATAAACCATCTATTGGCTAAAAATGCAGAACTATTCGTTAAATCAGGTATCCCTGAAAATTTTTTTTCAAACAAAATCCCCGAACATTATAAAAATAAATTTCATTATTTTGAAACTATTACAGACGCAGGATGCACTCAAAAAGATTTTATCAATATAGATATAAAAAAAACATTATTTGAAATGAAAACAGTTTTTGAAAATAATTATTTAAAAATTAAATCAGAAATTGATTTTATAAAAAAAAAAAATATTTCAGGCATTATTTCAGACGCTTCTTCTTTTCCATTATTAATTGCAAAAAAATCAGGAATAAAAAATTGTCTTGTTACAAATTTTACCTGGTTTGACATTTATTCTCATTTTCCGAATAAATTAAAAACAGGTTATAATCATATAATTGACAGTTTGATGAATGAATACAGTTGTGCGGAAATACAATTTTTCCCCGGAATAATAACTCCTAATAATTATATCCTGAATCAGAAATGTATAGGATTCATATCCGGTGAAGGAACTGACTGCAGAAATAAAATATATAAAAAATACAACTTAAAAAAGAAAAAAATTTGTTATATTTATTTTGGCGAGCCTGATAAAAGCAAATTTAATTGGAAAAATTTAAGAGATAATGACGATTATATTTTTATAACTAAAGATTCTATCGAAACAGACGCAAATGTTGATAATTTAATTATAGTTGACGATGATTCTATTGGTTACACGGATATGATTGCAAGTTCTGATGCAGTATGTTCCAAGCTGGGATATTCAACCATAGCCTTGTGTCTCCGCCATAAAAAACCTCTAATATATTGTGAAAGAAAAAACTTCTATGAATTTGATTTTTTAAAAAAATTTATAGATGAAAATAATGCAGGATCGTTTGTCGAAAACAAAGATTTTTATAACTGCAGATGGGGGTATCATTTAACAAAATCGCTGCAATTAAAAACAAACTATTCTAAAATATATTTTAACGGCGAAACAAGCATTGCTGATTTTTTTGAAATTTAACCTGGAAAAATTAAATTTTTCCAGGTTAAATTTATTTTGTTTATTTATTTTATGCAAGAAATTTTATTATCAGATACATTATAACAAGATAAAAAATAACAGATAACACTGATTTCAATAATACGTTTTTTTTCACAGAATCATTTTGATTGCTTTGTTTTTTTAACTCGTTTTCCGTATTATTATTTTTTTTATTTTGAATGTTCATAGTTTTTTCCTCCTCAATAAAAATCCGGACAATTTCAAAAATTTTTATTACAATATAGTTTTATTTTTTCAACATTTTAACAGCCGGACAAAAAATTAAAATATTTAATTTTATGGAATTGTTTCCAGAATATAGTTATATATTTTTTCGCAAAATCAACTTTATTGTTTATAAATATATAAATTTTGAAACATTCACATTATGAGGTATTTTATAGGAGGAGACTTATTTCCTGATTTGCCAAAATAAATTGTAGATTCATAAAATATTTTATGCCAAATTTTAAAAAACAGGAAGCTAAAAATATTTAAAATAGAAAAAAATAAATGAAAAACCAATAAAATCAGACAAAATATATAAAACAAAAATATGTGTTTGACATTCACCGCTGATCTTAAAAATAGTAATCCGATTTTTTTATTAATTACTGATATTCTGGCAGGATTAATAAAATACATAAATTTTTTTACAAAATCATTTATAATGGCGCATTTGCCGCTTTTATATAAAACAGAATTATTATATAATCGGTTACAAAAATACAATTCAAATTTAGAATCAATATTATTTTCAGAATAACTTGCTAATGAATAATACAAATATTCTGTAAATTTTATTTTTTTAACATTAAAAAACAGAATAAAAAAACTAATGCTAATGATTATTGCAGAAGAAATATATGTTTTGTTTTTTACAATATTTTTCATATCAAATTCCAATTCCTGCAATTAAACCTGTCTGATATACTATAAAAGTAATAATGTATGCTAACAATGTCAAAGCTGCCAATTGAATAATTCCCCATTTAACGCTATTGGTTTCTTTAATTGTTATAGCTATAGTTGATAAGCATGGCGCGGAAATCAGGCAAAACAGCATTATGCATAAAGCTGTAAGTTTAGAATATTTTTTTTTCAATATAGCGCCTAAATTGGATTCTGTTCCTGTTTCTCCAATAGAATGAACTATTCCAAGCTGTGTAACAAAAACTTCTTTTGCGGCAAGTCCTCCGATTAATGCAATTCCGATTTTCCAATCAAAACCAATAGGTTTTATAATCGGAGCCAATATATATTTGCCTATTTTCCCGGCGACAGAATATTCTAATTCTATATTTTTAATTTCACCTGAAATAATTTCCTGTTTTCCATTTTCAGAAAAATATTTCTCATTAAAAATATCTAAATCAGATTTATTTTCATTTAATACGATTTTTTCCTGTTCAATTATTCCTCTATCGATAAGTTTTAAAACAATATAGTTTTTATCCGGTTTAGGATAAGAAGTTATAACCCATAAAATAATTGACATACCAAGAATTAGTGTACCTGCTTTTTTAAGATACATCATAGCTTTTTCCCACATATGAATAATTACTGAATTTACAGTAGGAATTCTGTATGGTGGCAATTCCATAACAAAAGGGCTGGTTTCGCTTTTAAATAAAGTTTTCTTCAAAAGTTTCGCGCTTATTATAGCTATCAGTATTCCAGTAATATAAATTGACCACATAATTACAGGTTGAAATTTTTCGCTGAAAAAAGCCGGTATTATCAAAGAATATATCGGCAGCCTTGCTCCACATGACATTAACGGAAGAACAAGTATTGTTGTAAGCCTGTCTTTATCATTATCCAAACATCTCGTAGCCATTACAGCAGGAACAGTGCATCCAAATCCTGTTAACATAGGAATAAAAGATTTTCCATGAAGTCCAACCCATTTCATAGTTCTGTCCATTAAAAATGCAGCGCGCGCCATATATCCGGTATCTTCAAGAATTGCAATTCCAAAAAATAAAATTAAAATGTTAGGTAAAAAAACTACCACGCCGCCGACTCCGCCTATTATTCCATCAATAATAAGAGATTTTAAAGGAGTATCCGCATTCCCGAAAAAAACTGAAACTTTCTGTGAAATCCAAAACAAACTTATTTCAATCCAGCGCATAGGTTCTTCAGCTAACGTAAACGTCAAATAAAAAACAAAATACATTAATGCAAGAAAAATAGGAATACCAAGAACTCTATTTGTAAGAACTTTATCTATTTTTTCAGAAATATCCTTTCTTTTTTCAGCCTTATACGATATTATTTCCTTGCAAATTCCACTTACATATCCAAACCTTTTCTCAGCAATTATTATTTCAGCAGGTTCATTAAAAAGCTGTTCAATACTTTTTCTGCTTTTCTCAAGAACGAGCATCAATTTAATTTTAAATTGTTCATTACAATCATTAATTTTTGAGATAATATTTGTATCGTTTTCAAGAAGTTTTAATGCAACCCAACTCGGAGATACTAAAGACGATAATTCTTTGTTCTGAGCGACAATATCTGCAATTTTTTGTACATGTCCATCTATTTCTTTACCATAAGATATGGTTAACGTTTTTTCTGCACGATAAGATAAATCCGAAGAAGTTTTTATTATCGATTCAAAAAGTTTATCTATTCCCGAACCTTTATTTCCAACTGTAGAAATTACCTGGGTTCCAATTATCTCAGAAAACTTCTGAAAATTAATCGTTATTCCTCTATTCTTAAGTTCGTCAGCCATATTAAGAGCCACAATAATAGGAATATTAAGTTCAAGGAGTTGTACAGTTAAATATAAGTTACGTTCAATATTAGAGCCGTCAATAATATTAACAACTAAATCAGGTTTATCAAAGATTATAAAATCGCGGGTTACTATTTCTTCTATAGAATAAGCCGTCAATGAATATGTTCCAGGCAAATCAATAACTTTCAATGTAAAGTTATCAATTATTTTAATCCCTTCTTTTTTTTCTACTGTTACGCCCGGATAATTCGCAACATGCTGCTTTGCTCCAACCATAACATTAAAAATGCTGGTTTTTCCTGTATTCGGATTTCCTGCTAAAGCTATTTTTATTTCTTTTTTTTCCATAAAATTGACGGTATAAAATTGTAGATTGTTTTTTAAACCAGAAAATGTTATTGTTTTTTAACTATAACTATATAAAAATATAATAGTAAAAAATTATCAAACAGCCTTAATATAATATATAATTCAGCTTACTTTATCAATAATGATATGTTCTGCCTCGCTTCTTCTTAAACTTATATGATAATTTTTTATAACAAATTCTATAGGATCAGCCAATGGCGCGCATTTTTTTCTTTCTATAGTTTCGCCTTTCATAAATCCCATTTCAAGTAAACGTTTCTTAATTTTTCCATGACATTCGATTTTTTTAATTTTTCCACGTTCATTATCATTCAATTCTACCAATTTCATAATAAAATCCTTGAAATACGTTTATGTACAAAAGGGCTAAATTTTATAATGTTTTTCCAGCTTGTCAAGTTTTTTCAATAATTTCTCGCGACTTTTTTGGATTGCATTTTTATAATATGGAATTTTACGTTTTACAACTTTTCAATTTTTTATGTAAATATACGTAATTTTACTTTTATCAATATTTTCAATTTTTTTATTTAATTCTAAACAAGTAAAACAAACATATTGACAAACAGTATATTTCAGGTATATAATTATTAATTATACTAATTAATTTTCATAATAATTAATTATGATTAAATATATTTCTCTAAAATTTACAATGCTGTCACTAATAAC
>JAGOBX010000097.1 GCA_017999075.1 Candidatus Babelota bacterium
ATATTTCCCAAATAATCAAGGTATTCGCTTGAAATAGTGGCTGTTCTTCCAAAAATATCTTCAAATCCGTAATATGTATTCCATGTATATTTTATATGATATGCTGCATTAACTCTATATGAACTTATGTCAGTTTCCTTGTTTTTAATATATTCAGCAAAACTTGAATATGCTGTTATCTCATTTTTTATATTCAATGAAAACGATAATAATTTCCAGTCAACACGCCACAAATCTGCAATTGTCAAAAAAAACAATATTATAAAAAAATATATTTTTCCATTTTTTTTATCGGAAAACATTTTCATTGTCAATATAACAGCAAAACTGATAATAAAAAAAAACAATAAACTTTCAGACATGATTGAAATACAATTTTCAGGAACTGAATTTTTTACAAAATGATTCAGCCACAAACTCCTATATCCTAAAGAATAAATTTTGTTATATGTAAGTTGAATAAAATTAATTGTCCCATTTTTAAAAATATTAACTATCAAAAGAATTATTAAAGAACACAATGGAATCACAAAAAATATTTTAAAAAACCTGCGCAGTTTCAGATATTCCGAAATCCCTAAAGCTGCAGAAAAAATCAAAGCAAATGAAAAAATAGTCAATGCTCGAGTTGGAGCTCTGAAAATTCCAAATCCGGGAAGTTTCAATATATAAGCATATAACGGGTTAAACTTGCCCAAACTCAAAAAAAATGAAAAAAACAATATAAATAAAAATATAAATTTATTTTTTTTATTGGTTAAAATAAAAAAATACAATGCAAAAATCAATACAGGTATTCCGCAATAACCTCCATAGTATGTTGTTGACGCTCCAAAAAAATTAAACTCCCTATCTCCGAAAAAATCAGCAAAAACAAAAGTCAAAATCTGATCAGGTTTTAATGACAAACCTGTTGAATACCTGAAACTCGAACCTTCAGCGCGAGGAGTGGTTTTTGCAAATTGCAGCGTGGGAAGCAGTTGAACACTTACGATTAAAAATGCAAGAATTCCTGACAAACAATAATATTTAAACTTAGAAATTTTCTCAGTTTTAACAAAAACCATATTATATATAAAAATCAGACCAAGAATTATATGCGTATAAAACACATACTGTAAATGTCCTGCTAAAATCTGCATGGATACAGTTAAAGCAAAAATAGAAGTATATCTCAAATTTTTATATTCCATTAACTTTAAAAAACAATAAATTATTGCCGGCATCCAGCATAAAGTAGCAATTATTCCGTAATTTGCGTCTTTTAAAGCCTGTCCGAACATACCAGTAAACATAAACATTATTCCTGAAAGAATTGAAACATAAAAATCTCCTGTTATTTTCCAAATTAAAAAAAACATAAAAAAACCTGATAAAGCAAAATGAAATACAGTCAAATAATTAATTTGGAGTTCTACCGGAAGAAAATTAAAAATATAATACAGCGGATAGAAATTCTGCGATTGAATTTCAGCAAGAAACGATTCGCCTGAAAACCTGAATTTATCCCATAGCGGCATTTCAAAATTCGATATAATTTTCTGAGAAATAATTTTATTCGGAAAAAAAAGATCGCGGTTATCTTCATTAAAAAAATAAAAATCAAAAAAAATAAGTTTATAACAAAAAATTATTGAAACAAAAATATAAAAAAAAACAATTATGATAATTTTTTTTTTAATGGAAAAATTTAAATGCATTACACTCAATTTTTGATTTTTGATTTAAAAAATCTGATAAATGATATTCCAAGTTTAAAAAAATGAAGCGGATTGAAAAGTCCGGCAAATTTGAATGTTAATTTAAATAAATGAATCGGCCTTAAATAAAACTTTCTGTATGCTTTAGAAAATAATGCATTCAATTCTGTTCTGCTCACTTCAGGCAATTCTATTACGGCATTTCCATATCTAAGAAACTTATCGAGTTCTTTTGTGGCGAACATAACGCCGTCTTTATTTTCAGCCTGGGTCCATACTTCAGTTCCCGGCAAAGGCGTCAACAAACTGAATTGAGCAAGGTCAACTTTATTTTTTACTGCAAAATTAATAGTCTGATTAATAGAATCCTTCGTATCTCCCGGAAGACCTATCATTAAAAAACCATACACGATTATTTTATATGAATGAGCCCAATCTATAACCTGCCTGACTTTATCAAGTTTAATGCCTTTTTTAATGTTTTTTAAAATCTCATTGTTTCCTGATTCAATCCCTATATGAATAATCTTACATCCGGTATCAGCCATAATTTTCAATAATTCAGAATCTACCGTGTTTATATGAGTATTGCACGTCCATTTAAATTTGTATTTGTTGGAAGCAAGTTTTGAACAAAGCTCTACAACCCTGTCTTTTCTCAAAGTAAATGTATCGTCCCAAAAAGAAAATTTCTTAAATCCGTAATGTTCATACAAATAATTCATTTCTTCTACAATATTTTCCGCACTTCTAAATCTGTATATGCCTTTATCAATAATTTTTGATGCGCAAAAAGTACATTGAAACGGACATCCTCTGCCTGAAATGATCCCCATTGATTTACCAAAATAAAATGAACTGTATCGATCCATTGCCAACTGTTCATATAAAGGAAACGGAAATTTATCAAGATTATATTCTATTTCACGATCACCGGTAAAATAC
This sequence comes from Candidatus Babelota bacterium, assembly GCA_017999075.1. Taxonomy (GTDB): domain Bacteria; phylum JAGOBX01; class JAGOBX01; order JAGOBX01; family JAGOBX01; genus JAGOBX01. Next base: position 2,646 of record JAGOBX010000097.1, read on the forward strand.
GTATTTTTTTCATTTTTGTAATAAATCCCTTTTATTGAATCAAGTTTTATTCCTGAACAAATTTCAAGCATAGTTATTTCACCGTCGCCTACTGCAACTATATCAATTTCCGGATAGCTTATAGTTTCTTCAGGTAAACTAGTAGGGTGCGGACCTCCGAAAACGACTTTAATTTTATTGTCGACTTTTTTTATAATTTTTGCAATTGCAAGAGCAGCGCTGAATTGAGGTGATGTAGAACCTATGCCTATAATTTCAGGATTTTCTTTTTCAATAATATCTCTGATTTGATTAAGGTTATCTATTTCAAACATCAAATCATATATGCGGACATCTATTCCCTGTGATTTCAGATATGCCCCTATGTAACCTATGCCTGTCGGAGGTATTCCCCATCCGATTTTTTTTATGTTCAATCCTCCGTAAGTATCAATATACGGAGGAGAAAATAACAATACTTTAGCCATATATTTTTTTCCCGAAAAATATTTTATTGACCAATTTTTCCAACGTTTCAATCTCAAACGGTTTTTTCAAATATGCAGAATATTTCAAATTTTTTATTACTTTGACAGTTGATTCGTTTTGTCCTGATATAAAAACTACAGGCAAATCAGGTCTGATTTTTTTTATCATATCAAACAACCTGTCACCTTTTAATTTAGGCATGAATATATCAAGAAAAACCAAATCATATTTATTTAACTTTATCAGTTTTTCAAGGTTTTTTGAATTTTCAACACAATCACAATTATTGTATCCAAGTTTCAAAAACATTTTTTTCATTAATGAAAGTATTTCCAATTCGTCATCTATAACAAGTATTTTAAAATCATAACAATGATTTTTCCCCAGAACTTCAGGTTCTTTTTTTTCAACTTTTTTAATATTTTCATTATACACAGGTATTTCTATTGTAAAACTCGAACCTATTCCAGGTTTGCTTTCAATTTTTATATTTCCATTATGATTCTTTATTATAGAATAAGATATGGTTAGTCCCAGTCCTGAACCTTTTAATCCCAGCTCATCTTTAGTATGAGCTCCTTTAGTTGTGAAAAACGGATTAAAAATATTTTTTTTTATTTCATCATCCATCCCTATTCCATCATCTGAAATTTTAATCACAATAATATCATTTTCATCTTTAATCGATATTGAAATTTTTCCTTTATTCTTTGGTAAAATAGCATGGCGGGCATTTATTATTATATTCAAAAAAACCTGTTGTATCTGATCAAAATCAACATACGCTTTATTCTTTGACTTATAAACTTTACTTATTTTTATATTTTCAAGTTCAAAATTATTTTTCTGGATTTCAATAACTTTATCCATTATATCTGAAACATTAAACAATTCTTTTTTTAAAGGTTTAACTGTTGCAAACCTAAGCATATCATTTACAATTACAGAAGCGCGTTTTGCCTGTTCCTCAATAATTTTTAACACTCCTATCATTTCCTGCTTAGTAGATTCATATTTCAAAGTTACCTGAACATTCCCGTAAATTATTGCAAGTATATTATTAAACTCATGGGCAACTCCTGCAGCAAGCTGGCCAACTGCAGCTATTTTTTCCGAATGAATAAGCTGCTGTTCAAGTTTTTTTAATTCAGATATATTTCTGATAAATAATTGTATTATTCCGTTATTTTCAGATGAAACAAGTTTTGAACTTACGCTTATCGGAAGCAGCATTTGTTTTTTGGTTACCAGATATGAATGATATAACATTGAAATATCTCTTTTCAGTTTATCATTCAAAATATGAAACGGCTCATCAAAACATATTATCTGTTTAAGTTTCATCCTGCCAATTTCTTCTTTAGAATAACCTGTCATTGAACATAGATTTTTATTAAATTCAATGATTTTCCCATTAAAATCATGGATAATTATAGCTTCATTAACATTATCTACTATAGTTTTATATTTTTTTTCGCTTTCTTTCAATCTTTCAGTCAAATAAATTAATTTTTTATAATGTTTAATTGTTTTTTTTTCCATCACATTATACTCATTAAATTTCGAAAAAAATATATCATATCAACACGAAAAATGCATTATATTTTTAATCTACCATATTTTTAACGTAATCAGCTATAGACAAAGAAGCTGTTAATCCTGGAGATTCTATCCCAATAAGATTAATTAATCCTGAAACCTCTCCTTCTTCTTTTTTTATAATGAAATCTTTAATTCCCTTACCATTGATTTTCGGCCGTATCCCGGCGCAGTCCGGAATAAAATTTTTTTCTTCAAGCCCTGAAATAAGTTTGGAAGCCGAAGAAAAAAATATATTTTTTTTATCAGGATTCACATCATAATTTATTATTTCAATAAATTCTGTATCTGGACCAAATCTTAGTCTGCCGCCCAAATCTACCGTAGCATGAACACCAAGCCCTGTTAAATGCTCAGCAGGCGCAGGATAAACTAAAATTTTAACAGGCGATGATTTTGAATAACTGAAATAACTTCCTTTACAATACCTTAGTTTATATTCTTTTTCAACAACATCAATTCCGGCAAGCTCGGCAATTCTATCAGAATTTAATCCTGCGCAATTAATTAAAAACCTCGTTTTAAATCTGTATTCCGAATCATTTTTCGAACCTATTATAAAACCAAAATTATTTTTTTCTATATAGTCAACTTCTGCCCCGAAAACGAATGTTACTCCTGATTCTTCAGCTTTATAATACAATTTTTTCATATAAGAATGCGAATCAAAAATACCTGTATTTTTTAAATGAATAGCAAAAATTCCTTTAACAAAAGGTTCAATTTTTTCAATATAACCTGAATCCACAATGTTTATATTTTCAACTCCATTCTTTTTCCCTGTGTCATATAATTTTTCTATAACCGGAATTTCATTTTTGTCTGAAGCTGCTATAAGTTTTCCCGTTTCCAAAAAATCAACATTATTTTTTTTAAGGAACTCGTAAAGTTTTTGCGCGCCTTCAACACAAAGTTTTGCTTTTAAAGAACCTGTCGGATAATATATTCCGGAATGAATTACTTCACTGTTCCTGCTGCTTGTTTCCTGTCCGAACTTTTCATTTTTTTCGATAACGATTATGTTGTCATATTTTTCGCTTAATACTGCTGCTACGGCAAGTCCTACAGCTCCAGCTCCAATAACCGTAATATTCACTTCATCCATAATTATTATTCCATAACTCCGATTTTAAAATCTTATTTTCAATCAAAAAATTTTCTAAACCACAATTCTAAACATAACAGATTCCATAACCTGTATCCATGTTCTTCTTTAGCGTCAAAATGCATTTTTTTCATCAGTTCAACTTCATTTTTTTTTAAAATATTACGTTCATAAAATCTATCTGAAATAATATCATTCAAATAATTTTTCAAATCTGTTCTGAACCATTCGGATATCGGAACAGTAAATCCCATTTTTTCTCGGTTTATAAGGTTTGAGGGAATATAATCTTTAAATGTTTCTTTTAAAATATATTTCGGGGTTTTTCCTTTAAGTTTTAAATTGGACGGTATTGAAGAAGCAAATTCCACAAACAAATGATCCATAAACGGCGCTCTGCATTCAAGAGATACCGCCATTGATGCTATATCTACTTTAGTCATAATGTCATCAGGAAGATACGTGTTCAAATCCGTATAAAGCAATCTGTCAATATTATCGATAAAATTTTCATCTGCGTTTTTTATGTTTTCGTTCAACCCGAAAAAATAATTTTCAATCAATTTTTTCGAATCAGAATTTTTGATTTTACTTGAAAATGTCTCTGTATAAAATTTTTGTTTGGAGGTGGTGTTGAAATCTTCTATCATAGGCAAATACCTGTCTATTTTATTGTTTCCAATCGCTTCTACAAGCCTGTAAAACTTATTATATTTTGTCTGCTGTTTAGAAGAACTCGGAATAATTTTCAATATTTTATCACAAATAAATTTTCTTGAATTTTCAGGAATAAATTCAAACATAGAACCAAGTTTAAATCCCAAATATCTTAAGTATCCGGCAAAATTTTCATCTCCTGCATCGCCGCTTAATGCCACTGTAACATATTTCCTTGTTTCCCGGGAAAGATAATAAGTAGGGAGCATTGAAGGATCAGCAAAAGGTTCATTATAATGCCACACAAGTTTTTCCAAATCATTAATTATATCTGATTTAACTATAAAAGTATGATGGTCGGTTTTAAATTTCTCCGCTACCTGCTGGGCAAAATGACTTTCATTAAATCTTTTTTCTTCAAATCCTATAGAAAATGTTTTGATGGGAACTGAACTAAGTTCGCTCATCAATCCTACTATGATATTACTGTCAATTCCGCCTGATAAAAATGCACCTAACGGAACATCCGATATCATTCTTAACTTTACCGATTCTGTAAGAATCCGTTTAATTTCTGATTTTATAAAAGTTATATCATTTATTTTTTCTGTTTTAAACCAATTATTCCAATATTTTTCAATATGAACTTTTCCATCTTTAAATAATAAAAAATGACCATGCGGCAATTTTTTTACATCTTCAAAAGCCGAATAAGGATGCGGAACATATTTAAATGATAAATAATGATGGATCGCAGTATAATCGGGTTTTTTTATAAATCTCCCATCCTGCAAAATAGATTTAATTTCAGAAGCAAAATAAAATATTCCGTTCTGCAAAGAATAATATAACGGTTTTTTTCCAAGTCTGTCTCGCGCTGCGAATAAAAGTTTTTTTTTAAAATCATACAAAACAAATGCAAACATTCCACGTAAATGTTGAATGCAGTTTGTTCCGTATTCTTCATACATTTTCAACAAAACTTCAGTATCGCAGTTTGAAACAAATTTGTGACCCTTGATTTCAAGGTACTTACGCAGTTCTGGAAAATTATATATTTCTCCGTTAAAAACAAGAATTTTTTCTTTATCCTGACTTAAAAACGGCTGATGTCCTGCATCTGACAAATCAAGTATACTTAATCTTCTGTGTCCGAATCCTATATTGTCTCTGATATAAATTCCCGAATCGTCAGGACCTCTGTGTTCAATCACATCCGTCATTCTAATCAGCATTTGTTTATCCGGATGTTTTCCATTATGTTCAATGATTCCGCAAATTCCGCACATATAAATTATAAACAATAAAACATTAAATTTTAATTTACTTTTTTTAATTATAATTATTATTCAAAAAAAAATAACTAAATATTTTTCATAAATAAAATAAATGATCAAAAAACGATTAAAAAATTGTTATATTGACATTTACAATCAATTTTTATATTATATAGTTATATAAAATGTTTTTGCATTTTCAGAAATCGACGTTTCTCAATTTTTTATTTAACATAAAAAATAAATCTGAATCTGTATAAAAATATTTTTTAATATTCAGCACATTGCTGAAGGGGGAAAAAAATGATAGGAAAAAATATAAGATTGGAGCGAATCATAGATAGAAATACAGGCAAATCTGTTATAATACCTATGGATCATGGTTTTTCAGTGGGCCCGATTAAAGGCCTTGAAGATATGAAAACAACGATTAATTCAATTGCAGCAGGCGGAGCTAACGCGATCATACTTCATAAAGGAATAATAATGAATGGCCATAGAAGACGCGGCAAAGACATAGGTTTAATTATACATTTGTCAGGAAGCACTTCAATAAGTTCAGATCCCAATGCAAAAGTATTAGTATGTTCTGTTGAAGAAGCTGTGCGTCTTGGTTCGGACTGTGTTTCAATACACATAAATCTCGGCGCTGAAACCGAAACAAAAATGCTTGAAGATTTTGGGTTTATATCAAAAAAATGTATGGAGTGGGGAATGCCGCTGCTTGCAATGATGTACACACGCGGAAAAAATATAAAAAAAGAAAATGATGCGGATATAGTTAAGCATGCAGCTCGCGTAGCAGCCGAAGTCGGAGCAGATATTGTTAAAGTTTCTTACACCGGAAGCGAATCAAGTTTTAAAAAAGTAATTAAAGGATGTCCGATTCCTGTGATGATTGCAGGCGGAGAATTTATAGAAAGCGAAAAAGAATTTCTTGAACTTATAAATTCATCTATAAAAGCAGGAGCAGCAGGCGTTACAATAGGCAGAAATGCTTTTGCTCATAAAACTCCGGAAAAAATGGTAAGGGCAATAACATCAATAGTTCATCAGAAAAAATCCGTTAAAGAAGCCCTGCAATATCTGAATTAAATTTTTTTTACATTGAGAGAAAAGAAATGAAAAAAATAATTTTAAAACTCACAGAAAAATGGAATAAAAATTTAGCTACATTTGCAATAGAAAAAGGAATAACTTCATTTTTAACAAATGCGGAAAACGCTGTTAAACTAAAAGAATTAGCAAAACTTGAAATCATTGGCGATTTCAACGGCGCAGACAAAATCATAGGAAAAGATTGCGAATACCTGATAATTAAAGATAAATCGGACGAAATCAAAGCCGTTGAAACAGCCCGCCAGAAACCTGTTATAATCAAATTGTCAAATTGGAAAGTCATACCTATAGAAAACATTATAGCTCAGACTGATAACATAATAGTTGAAATAGATTCATTTGAAGAAGCAAAATTATGTTCAGGAATTCTTGAAAAAGGCGTAAAATCATTTGTTGTTGAAACAAAAGATTTAAACGAACTTTCTGAAATAACAAATTATTTTCACAGTTCAGAACCTGTAATTTCTCTTATTGATGCCGAAATAGTTTCAATAAAACATCTTCCTGTAACAGACAGAGTATGTATAGATTCATGCAATTTAATGAGTTATGGGGAAGGTTTTTTAATCGGTTCATCAAGCCAATGTTTATTTTTAACCCACTCAGAATCAATAGAAAATCCTTATGTGGCTGCAAGACCATTCAGGGTAAATGCAGGCGCTGTTCATTCATATATAATGATTCCCGGCAATAAAACCAAATATCTGTCCGAAATAAAAGCAGGCGACGAATTATTAACTGTATCGTTCGACGGAAAAACAAAACTTAATGTTACAGGAAGAGTTAAAATAGAAAAAAGACCTATGCTTCTTGTTAAAGCAAAATATCAAGACAATGAATTTTCTGTTGTTTTGCAAAACGCTGAAACTGTAAATTTAACGTCTTCGGAAGGAAAACCTGTTTCAGTTTCAAAATTAAAACAAGGTGATAAAGTAAAATGCTATGTGGAAAATTCTGGAAGACATTTCGGAATGAGTATAAATGAAACTAT
>JAGOBX010000098.1 GCA_017999075.1 Candidatus Babelota bacterium
TAATTCAGATCAGATTCAGGGACAAGTTTATGAAGGAGTTTATGTTAAAAAACCATCGGTATTGAAAGAGTTGAGTAAAGATTGTATTATTATAATTACTACAAAATCATATAATAGCGTGATTGTTGAATTGAAAGAAAAGGGTTATAAACCTGGAGTTGATTTTTTTTGTTCGCCTTATATATTGAATATGAAAATACATGCTGAGTTTAAAGAAATTGATAAAAAAATATTATTTACCAGTCCAGATATAGTAACTGAAGATATTAATGCCGGCGGAGGTTTGTACCACATGGATTTAAAAACAAAATGTATAGAAAAAAAAATATCTGGCAAATTTCGAGATTTTTCTATTATTGATAATAAAATTTATGTTATAGACGAATTTAAAGGTATAATGATTTACAATATGTATTATGAATATCTGGAAAATATACCAGGTATACCTAATGGGCGCATGTGCGGACTTTCATTTAATGTAGAAGAAAATTTGGCTTTTATCGTTAATTCTGAACTGGATTCAGTTTCAGTTATAAATATGATTACTAAAGAAAAAGTCAGGGATATTTTTATAAGTAAAAATTCTGAAGATAAAAGACAGGATAAACATCATTTGAATGATGTATGTTATTATAAAGGTTATATTTTTGTCTCTATGTTTTCTTTTTCTGGTCTTTTTAAATCTGAGGTTTGTGATGGTGGAATAGTTCAAATTAATTATAAAACAGGAGAAATGTTAAGCAATGTTATAACTGATAAGTGGATGCCTCATACAGTGAAATTTATAAATAACGAAATCGTTTTTATAGAAAGTATACTGGGGAATGTTTATAAGGGTAATAACAAGATTATGACTCAGATAAGCGGATTTATTCGCGGTTTGGATTTTGACGGTAAATTTTGGTATTTAGGACAAAGTGAACACAGATATTACGATCGTCTTGACAGAATAAAAAATAATATCCAGATTAATTGTGGTATAAATATTTTTGATAATGCATCTAAAGCAAGCAGGTTTTTTAATGTAGATAATGTTACAAATATACATTCTTTGAAGGTAATTGATTAAAAATCAACAATACATGAATATATATATATTGGTTGAAGTAAAAGATAGGGAATTGGATAGTAGAATTCTTTTATCTCTAATTGCTGCGGAACGCGGGCATACTGTTTTAATTGGTGGAGAAGAAGACACTGTGAGTTTAGCCATGTCAGGTTTGCTCAAACCTGGGATTTTACATCAAGTGAGTGTTATGAAAGGACTTGTTAGATTTTTTAAACCTATAAAAGAAAATCAACATCTTATAACTTCGCAGGATGAAGAACATGGTCTTCTTTCTCAATCTTACGGAAATTTTGCTTTACGTCGGTTCAGCAAGGAAACTCTTGAATATGCAGATAAAATATTTTGTTGGGGAGAACATGATAAGAATTCTTTACAATCAATATATGCAGAATACAGTTCTAAATTTATAGCTACTGGTTCTCCTCGAGTTGATTTATGGAAACCTGAATTTAATTCTTATTTTCCTGAAATTAATAATCCTATTGTTAGTTCTTATAAAAAATATATATTAATTTCTTCTAATTTTGGATTGATACTTAATGAGAATCGGTTTTGGCTGACTTTGGATATGAAAAAGAAATATAGTGTTGTAAATGAATCTGATGAATATGCGATGTATAACCGTGCTGCTAGACAATTTGAAATGCTGGCGGAATTCGTGAAAGCTATAAGGCTTCTGGCAGTAGTTTATCCTGATGTTCTTTTTGTATTAAGACCTCATCCTGTTGAGGTTCAACATGGGTGGAAGACTATATTACGTGAGTATAAAAATATTTTGGTTTTAAGAGAAGGTAGTATAAGTAAATGGATAAGAAACGCCGCAGCCCTTATACATAACGGATGTACAAGCGGTTTTGAATCAGTAATAAGCGGAACGCCAACAATAGCATATCAGCCGTTAAAATCGGATAATGCTAATCATATTTCAAATTCTATTGATTATGAAGCCTATGACGAAAATCAACTTGTGAAAATTGTTGATAAAGTTTTATGTGAATCCGAACTGAAACAAAGAAAAGTTGTGGGGGACGAAATTATTGAGTCGCGGTTTTGCAATTTAAATAAAACATTAGCTGCTGACAATATTGTTGATGAATGGGAAAAACTTTATACAAATAAATTGGATGAGAAAAACAACTGGGTTGCCATCAAAATAAAAATTGACATTCCCGAAATGCTGAAAAATATAAAATTATTTATATTGAATTTGTTTAAAATTGCAGGTAATCCATATAAAATAAAAAAATTGCTTGATTTAATTGAAGATAATGGATTTGGAACTGTTAAATTTAAATCAAAACATAAATTTTCAGATTTATCAGAAAAAGAATTAAAAAATATTATAAACAGATATCAGTTAACGCTGAATAGGTTTTATAATATAAAGTTTGAGCGTTTCAGAAAAAAATCATTTATAATTTATAAATGATGGTTTTATAATAATAGACAGGAGAATCGTTTGGAATTAAAAGATAATAAATGCAACTGTAATAAAAAAGAAGAATTATATAAAAAATATCCTCCTTTTAAAAATCAGTTATACAGAGATTTGAGAATTAATTATGAAAATTTTTTTATTCATCGTTTGACTCAGATTAATAATAGGGAAGAAGATTATATTAAACAGGTTAAACGAGTTTCTTTTGAACTTTCTAATATGTGCAATTATAGTTTTATTCATAAGAAATGCCCCACTTCAAAATATAAAAATAAAAAAATTTTATCTTCTGAAATTGTTTACAAAACTATCGATGAATTAAAGAAAATAAATTATTCCGGCGTTATAGCTTTTCATAGATATAATGAACCTTTAATAGATCCAAGATTATTTCAGTTTATAGAATATGTAAATAAGAATATTCCTTTAGCTAAAATTTTTATACTTTCAAACGGTTTTTATATTAACCAGTATATAGCAGATAAATTTTTCGAGTATAAAATATGGATTTTAGCTGCATCTGCATATTTTCCGGAAGAATATCAACGATTGATTAATTTAGAGGTGAAAATACCTTATTTTGTTTTTTGGTCTGAACTTGACGAAAGAAAAAGTATTTATGAGTCTGAAGAATTTAATTTAAATTTAGAATGTAATGCTCCAATACTGGATGTCAATATATGTTCAGATGGTCGATTGGGATTATGCTGTATGGATTGGAAAGGAGAATATTCTTTTTCGGATTTATCGGATAAAACTTTAGCCGAAGTTTTAAGAAGTGAAAATGTTCTGAAAATTCATAATGCCCTTATAAATAAAAAAAGAGTTCTTCCTATTTGCAGAAGATGCAGTATAAAACGATAAATTTTAATTGAGTTAAATTGTGAATAATGAATTTATAAAATTAATAATAAAAAAGGTTAAAAGCAGATTGTCTGAAATTAAATTTTTTATTTTTAGAATAGCGTATAAAAAAAAAATACTCAAAAAAATAAAAAATATAGATCGGATTTTTACCCATTTGACATCCGAGGAAAAATATATACTGTATGAATTGGCATTAAAGAAAAATGGGGTTTTTGTTGAAATTGGTTCTTTTCTTGGCGCTTCTTCGTTGTGTATTGCAAGAGCATTAAAAGAAAAAAATAAAAATGAAATATTGTATTGTGTTGATACATGGGAAAATGACGCTATGAATTTGGATAAAAACGATACTTTTGATGAATTTTTAAATAATACTTTTGATTATAAAAATTATATAATTCCGATAAGAGGGTTTTCATATAATACAGCAAATGAATTTTCTTGCAAAATTGACTTTATATTTTTTGATGGGGATCATTCTTACGCTGGAATAAAAAAAGATTGGGATTTATGGTCATCTAAGCTCAGTGAAAAAGCAATAGTGGTGTTTCATGATTGGGGTTGGGCAGAAGGTGTTAAAAAAGTTATTTCAGAAGATGCTGTTAAAAAAGTTGAGTATAAAGGTTCACTGCCTAATTTATGGTGGGGAATAAAAAATTAGGATTTAATGGAGTAGAGAATATGAATGACGATATTATATCCAGGCAGATTATAGAATATGAAAATAGTTCAATAACCGAACGCCAATCGTATTGTGAACATACTCAGGAGCCTTTGAAAAATAAAGATTTGTTTTTTGATTTAAAAAATGAATTGGTTAATATAAAATTGCCTACAGAAAATATTGAAATCAATATAAATGATTTTGAAAATTGGCTTGTTGATTTTTCGGCAATAAACGAACTGTATGAAAAAATGGGTGATGTATATATTGAAAAATGCTTGGAACATTATTTGGCTTTTAAATATTTAAACATTTCTCAAAAGGATGTGGTTATAGATATTGCTGCTTGCGGCAGCCCGTTCGCTAAAATTTTAATTGAAAAAGGTATAAAATCATACCGCCTTGATATGTCTTACCCTGAAGGGATAAATGGTATTAATATTGGAGCTGATGCTGGTGATACAAAACTTCTATCTGAATTTGCAGATGTTTTATGTCTGCAATGCGCTTATGAATGTTTTATGGGTGATGCGGATATCAGGTTCATAAAAGAAGCCGGCAGGATACTTAAAAATAATGGTAGAGTAGGTATAGTGCCGCTTTATCTTGATGACAGTTATTATATTATAACAAGTCCTTATTGTAATCAGAATAATATTGTAATTGATGAAGGTGCTAAGCGTGTATGGCGTGAAGATAAATACAAAGCTCCGTTTTCAAGACATTATTCATTAGATTCTTTCAATAAGAGGATTCATTCGAATATTCCAAACGGAATGAAAGCTAAAATATTATTTTTTCAGAATCTTCCTGATATAATGAAAAAGTATGCGAACCAGAGAATTTATTGTTATTTTATGTTGCTTTGTGAAAAAAAATGTGTGAACTGAGTGTTATTATTCCTACTTTTAATAGAGCTCATTATTTAGATATAACTTTGGATTCTCTGTTAAATCAAACTTTGTCCTATGAAAAATTTGAAATCATAATTGTTGATAATGGTTCAACTGATAACACAAAAGAAATCAGTGATTCCTATAAAACTAAATTTTCTCATTTGAAATATATTTATGAACCCAAAGCTGGCTTACATAATGCAAGGCATTGCGGTTTGAAAAATGCCGTTTCTGATATTTTAGTGTATGCTGACGATGATATAAAAGCATTTCCTGCCTGGCTCGAATCTGTAATGAAAAGTTTTCAAGATGAAAATACAGTTTTGGTCGGAGGAAATAATTTTCCTGAATTTGAAGAACAGCCTCCTGATTGGATTTCAGGTTTATGGGAAAAATCGTATTATGGAAAAAGTATGGGATATTTAAGTTTGATTGAATTTGGCAATAAAAAAAAAGAAATTCCGGCATACTATGTGTGGGGATGCAATTTTGCCGTAAGAAAACAAATTGTATATGATGCTGGAGGTTTTCATCCAGATGCTTTTCCGGCTAATTATATTAAATTCCGTGGAGATGGAGAAAGTACTGTTACTAATTATATTATGCAGAAAAAATTAAAAACTTTTTTTGTTCCTGAAGCAAGTGTTTATCATATAATACCAGCTTCGCGGTTAACTCTGGATTATTTTAAAAAACGTTCATATCAACAGGGAATTACTGATGCTTATAGAAAAATAAGAACTGAATATTTTAAAAAAAATAATCTTGACATCGATGTGTTTAAAAATAGAATAAGTTTTTGGAAACTTATAAAATCAAAGCAATATGAAATTAAGAATAAATTATTGTCAATTATTTTTTATAAAGAAAGTAAAATTAAAAAAAAAATTAGAATTGCTTATAATGAAGGTTATAATTTTTTAAAAAAAGAAGCAATGAAATCTTCTGAACTTTTGAATTGGATAATTAAACCTGATTATTTTGAATGAAATTTATAAAATTGTATTAAGAAAATAATTTATATGGATAAAAAAATTATTCATGTATGTGTACCGATATTAGAGTGTAATAAAAAAATATGTTACTGAAGCTTTGCATTTGATTTTGCTTGCCGTTGGAGTGGTGGGGTGGGGCAGATGAAGTCATTATCTCTTGTTTCACAATATAATGGCTACAGTGTTTGTTGCTTGTTATAAGGGTTATAAACCTGTGTTTGTAGATGCGGATATTGATACGAGATACTCAATATCTACAGGAAGTATGATTTATAAAAGAAGGAAAAGTGAAAGTGAATTTTTATACTGATGATAATGAATATTTTGTATCTAAAAAATTGATGCAGGGTAATGTAATTTGTTTGTACTTAGGTGCGCGGGGCTTTAAAATGGGTAAAAATAGTGAATAATTGAAGTAAAGGGAGTAATATTACGACCATGACACTGGTGTTTTTTTTAATTAATTAAATATAATGAAAAAAAAAACTATAGTAATTATTCAATTTTATTGGCGGATTTGTCCTATAACTACTAATCTTATTAAGACTCTTGTTGAAAAAGGATATAAAATAATTTTTTTTGGGTATAACAGCGATACGAAACTTGTTGACATGAATCCGTTAGAAAAAATGGGAGTAGAATTTTATCTTGATAATGTGCTTGAAGCCCGTAAAATAGAAAAGTTATATAATAATTTTTTACAATATGTATTCAATAAAGTATATAAAATATTGGTAAAAAAAAATCGTTTTATTTTAGAAAAATTTTTAAAATTTATACCTGATAATTCTATAGTTCAGACTAAAATTATAGAATTAATAAAAAAGAAAATAGAAAAAAAATCTAATGAATTATTAGCAGTAATAGGTATTGAAAAGCAAGGATTAATTTATGCCGCTGAAATAGCTGAATATTTTAATGTGTCTTCCGTTTATTATAGTTTAGAGTTATATACAGATAACCACCCTTTTGTACAAAAAAATATTTTTAGAGCTAAACTTACAGAATTGGAAAAAAAATATCATAAGAAATGTTCCGCAACTATTATTCAGGATAATGATAGAGCTGAACTGCTGTTTTCAAACAATAATGTTTCTAATAAAAAAATTTTTATGCCGGTTTACAGTAAAGGTTCTATAATTAAAACTAAACACAATTATTTTTATCGTAAATTTAATATTCCTGAAAATAAAAAAATTATTTTATATTTTGGTGTTATAATATTCAGTAGATTAATTAAAGAATTAATTGAATTTTTTGAATGTGTTGATCAGGAAAAGTATGTTTTAGTAATTCATGGGCCACTAATGTTTGATATAGTAAAATATAATTTTTCTGAAAACATTTATATTTCAGAAGATTTAGTAGATGAAGATAGGATTTTTGATCTGGTATCGTCTGCTTATATAGGTATTGCAATATATAGACAAGTTACTGACAATGAAAAATTAACTGCTTTTTCTTCTACAAAAATAGCTCAATATTTCAGGTGCGGAATCCCTGTAATTACATGGAATAATTTTAATTATCAAAGATTAATGTCAGAGTTTCAATGTGGTGAATTGATAGATTCTTTTGAACATCTGAATACCGCCGTTAATAAAATATCTTTAAACTATGACAAATATAAAATTGCAGCTTTTAGCGCATATAATAAATATTATAATATAGATACCACAATAGAAAATTTAACAAGTTTTCTGGGAAAATTTGAAGAATAATTTTAAAAGATGTCTATATAATATGGACTAAATTATTACTGTTTAATGGAGTTTTTAAATTATATTCCATTAAAAAAATCTTGTTTTTAAACCCTATAAAGATGACTTGAATATATAATAATAATAAATTCTTATATGAACTTTGCCGATAAAACGGCGTCTAAAAAAATAATGATAGACATAGGCAGCGGATACACCATATTTCCTTTATGGTTTATAGAATTGGGATACGGTATAACAATCTTTGATTTGCCTGAACGTAAAGACAGGTTGGAATTGTATAAAAATCTCCCATACATAAAAAAAAATATTAATAAATTTAATTGTATTTACGGAGATATAGTAACTTATTCGGATTTTAACAGACAATATGATTTTTTGACATGCGTATCTGTTATTGAACATATTGAAAATGATATTACAGCATTTCAAAATATCATAAAATTACTAAGTAAAAATGGCATTGCAGTTTTGACGTTTCCTGTATCAGGAAAATATATTGAATGGAGGGATTCGAATTATTATTTAAATTTATCAAAATCGTTTACTCCTCAAAGCATTCGTGAAAGATGGATTAAAAATAATAGTGATGTAGAAATTTTGAATATGGAATATTATTTTTATGAAGAATATTTGAAAGTTCCTGGAAACGGGTGGACAGATTTTGCTAATTCATATAATTGTTTTAGACGTGTAGAAGAATCTGAAATTGTCAAACATTTGCCTGTTGAAAAAATTACAGGAGCTTGTGAACCTTTTTTTCAATCAACATGTATTTTGACTGTTAAAAAAAAATAATGGGAAAAGTTCAGAATATAAATTTTATATTATAAGGAGAAAATCAGATGCGGGTAAATAAAGCTATAGAAAAACGATTTATAAATTTTTGTTATAATCATACCGGATTAAAAAAGGAAAGTATGCGAAACGGTAAATTGGGATTTACCCGTATTTTGGAATATTTGATCCCGTATGAATATATTGAAAAAAATTGTAAAACTCAGAAACCTCAAACAATTAAAATTTTAGATATTGGTTCGGGATATACTATTTTTCCAATGTGGCTGCTTTATAATAATTTTAATGTAACTATTTTAGATTTGCCTGAAAAAGAAGATAAGCTTAAATTGTATTTTAATCTTCCGGTAGTAAAAAAGCATATTAATGATTTTAGAATAATAATTCAAGATGCGAAAAAAATTGATTTGGGAGAAAAGTTTGATTTTATCACTGTTATCTCTTCTATGGAGCATATGTATAAGGAAATGTATATTATAAAACGCCTTGCCGGTCATCTGAAAAATGGAGGTAAAATGTTTGTGACGTTCCCGATTGCACGTAAATTATATGAGTTTGATGATCCGTATTTGATTAGATGTTATGATGAAAAAAGTATTGAAAAAAGATTGATTAACCCTTCAGGATTGAAACTGTTAAAAATGAGATATTTTAAGGCTTATAACAAAGAATTAGTCTTTCCGCAGCTTTATAAAGATGCTGTAAAATATTGTGACAAGTATATGAAAGAAGTTGATACAACGGATTTGATAACTGATGTATGGCCATTGAATACTGGAATATTAATTTTGCAAAAATAAATATGAATATAGAAAATATTGATTTTGTAAATGAAAATTATAAAGAATTAGATGAGCTTAATATAAATTTTTCATCAAATGAAAAACAATTTATATTTTATTCATGCCGTTTGAAACAAATTGATGAATTATTGAATGAGATCGGTAAAAAAGTAAGTGAAATTAATTTTGAAATTTTAGCTCTTAAAAAACAGGAAAAATTATTGTTATTGAATAAAAAATATAAAAATAATTATCGGGTTTTAATGGATGATGATTCTTATAAATTTGATAATAGAGCAGATTACAGCTTGTTATGTTGTGAAAACATAATTATACCTGTAAATGATAATAATGATTCTTTTGACGGATATTCGGAAATAATTGCTATTGTAAAAAAAATTCATTTTAAATTTTTAATAATCAGTTATGAAAATAATAGTTATGAAATTTTTTCTAAAGATTTTGTTTTAACCTGTTTTGATGATCTGATTGCTAAGAGAAAAAAAAAATGATTGCCAAAAAAAAGAAATTTATGGAGAAATAAGATATATACTTGACCTGAATAATGAGGATATTGAAAAAAATTTTATTAATCCCACCCAAAATGGAAAA